>JAKANW010000188.1 GCA_021823555.1 Chloroflexota bacterium | reverse complement strand
CACGTTGAACGGCCTGACGGCGGCGGACTTCTTCCACAAAGCCGAATTTCTTGAGCAGGTGGATGGCGCCTTCGTTATATTCCGGTATCATGGCCGAGACGCGGAACATGTTGAGTTCGGCAAAGGCATAATGCAAAAGCAGACGCAGGGCCTGGCTGCCGAACCCTTTACGTCGGTCTTCTGCCGCACCGATGCCCAGTCGCAGCCAGGCATTGCCATTGCTCCAATCTACCCATTCGATGACGGCTTTGCCAATCAGCCGGTCATCCGCGCGGGCGCGGATGGTGAAGTAGAAAAGGTCCTTGTCCTCTTCAATCTTCTTCTCAATGGCTTCGTATTCCTTCTTGACCATGGCGGCGGATAGGGGCCGTACGGGTTTCAACTCCATCAGGCGCATGAACTCAGCGTCGTGCGTCCATTTTGACTCGATGTCGGGATGAGTCTCATGATCAATAGGCCCAAGACGAATATCCTGGGCATCAAAGAGTTGGGTCTGAATATCCAGCATTTTTCCTCCAAAATTAAAACAAAGCGGCCACGGGTTTCGCACCCATGGCCGCCTGGAAAGGCAAACAAAAACGGCCACGGGCAGGGATGCGCCGTGGCCGTGGATACACTGTGTGTAATCTAACGACGAGCAGGCGCACTACGAGAATCAACAACACTCTTACCGGTGTTAGAAAGAGCGATGAAGAACTTGTTCATTACCACAGGCGTGCGCCTCCTTTCGTGAGATTTGCTTTTTCAAAGCGGGCGAAGTGTATCATGCCCATCTGTTTTACGTCAAGACGTTTGCGGCGAAATTATAGGATCCAAAACTTTAATGGCTGGCGGGGTCAATCAGGCCAGCCTGCAGGTCTTGCAGAGTCTGTTCGGCCAGGCGCTGCTTTCCCGGCGTCAGCAGGGTCGGATCAACATTGGCAAGCGCCAGAGCTGCCTGAACGTTGACTCCGCCCTTTCCGGCAACCAGGTCCGGCCAGGCGGACTGGATGGCTTTGATCGTATCGGGCTGCATGGACATTACGAAGTTGGGTGGCAGCGGATCGGGCGCGGTGTTGGCGATGCTCATGCCTCCGTCGGTGCCGATGTAGGTGAGTAACTCGGTGGTAGCTATGTCGGGATACACGTAAATCGTATCCACTTTTTTCTGGGTGATCAGGTAATCGGCATAAGCGCCATAGCGGGACTTGTCTTCATCGGCCGGGATTTCAAGGGATTGCGGGTAGCTCCAGTCCACGTAATAGAATGGGCGGCACATGCCGCAATAGAAGCTCATGCCGTTGGTATAGGCGGCCAGGGCGCGCTGGGCATCCGCGTTATCCTTGGGGATGAGCATACCAATGTGATAGTCGCTGGTGATCATGGCGGCCACGTAACCAGCCATGAAAGCCGAGATGTCCTCCTGGCTGTTATTGGATAGCACGCTGACATTGCCTCCGGCGGAGACATTCGGGATATCAACCGCCAGGAATTGGGCCTGGGGCGCGGCCGGGGCCAGCGTGGCAATGCCCGGGTCGGGGGGCAGCGCGATGACCACCTTGAGGGTCGAGTCGGCCACATCTGCCGGGGAAAGAGCATTGCGCACCTGGAATCGGAAACCGGATGCCTGCGCCAGGTCATAGACGGTCTTCTGGTACAGGGCCGAAGTAGCTTGATCCATGTCGGCCGGCAGGACCAGGATGGCCAGGGGGGTGCTGGGTGTGGGAGTGAAAGTGGGCGCGGGGGTGAGAGTCTCGGTGGGCGGGATGAAAGTGGGGGTGGGAGAGGCGGCACCAAGTGTGCATCCGCTCACGAGCAGGGCGAGAAGGAGAAGGATTGCAAGTTTTGATTGCACAGGACACTCCAGGTTTGGAATGCCCGAATTATACGATAAATAAGAGGACGGGGCTTTTACGCCCCGTCCAGAAAGCAGGTTGACAATTATTTAACGTTAATCTTGATCTTCTTCGGGCGGGCCGACTCAGCCTTGGGCAGGCGCAGGGTCAGGACGCCGTTTTCGATACGCGCCTCGACCTGGTCCGCTTCGATGGCGGCGGGCAGCCTCAGGGTGCGCGTGAACGGGCCGCTGGGCAGTTCGTTCAGGAGGTATTGGGACTCGTCAGCTTTGTATTCGCCCTCGATGCGGACGACATCGTCCAACACCTGGATGTTCAGGTCGTCGGCAGTCAGGCCGGGGATGAGAGCCGAGAGTACGTAAGCGTCATCCTCTTCGCGAACGTTGACGCTCAATCCCTGGGTCTGCTCGGCCCAGCGGCGGGCCATACGACGATAGGGATACGGGTGAAGATAGAAGGTCATGGTTGTTTCTCCTTTATGTTTGATCCAATGCGCCTATCTTAACGGAGGAGTGTAAGAAAATGGATAAAGCGGGATCAAAGTTGCATAAGAATTTCGGGCGGGTATAATGACGCCCATGCGTAAGAAATTTATCCTGATACCTTTTGTGGTTGCCATCGGCGCAGCGGCGGTTTATCTTTACTTCACACTGCGGCCGACTGGCGCGCGTGCAGCTCAAGTCTTTGCCTGGCTGCGTAACCCATCGGCGCGCCCCGATTTGAAGATGAAGGCCGGGACGCGCTGCGGCGACGCCTCGTTCATTTTCCCGACCGATGGGCTGGTCGGCTTTATTTGGGACGATTCTTTCCGCCCCGGTCATCGTCACCAGGGCGTTGACATTTTCGCCGGGACGGATATCGGCGTGACCGCGGTTATTGCAGCTTATCCCGGTTACCTGACGCGCCTGCCGGACTGGAAGTCGTCTGTCATCGTGCGCGTGCCCGATGACCCGCTCCAACCCGGGCGCCAAATCTGGGTCTATTACACACACATGGTCGACCCGAATGGCAACTCGTTTATCTCCTCCGAGTTCCCGCCCGGCGCAAACGAAGAGCCGGTTGAGGCGGGGACTCTCCTGGGCTACCAGGGAGATTACTCCGGCGACCCGAATAACCCGGTGGGGGTGCATTTGCACATCTCCATCGTGCAGGATCAGGATGGCCGCTTCCTGAATGAGCTGGACATCAACAATACGTATGACCCCTCGCCGTATTTCGGCCTGGCGCTGAATTCGAACGAGAATCCCGATACGATCCCGGTCTGCAAGCGAACGGAGTACAAATGATGGGTCAGGAATTTTCAGATAAGGTGGTGCTGATTACCGGCGCGGGCAAGGGCGCGGGGCGAGCGCTGGCTTTAGCGTTTGCGGAGCGCGGCGCGCGCGTGGCGCTCAACGATATTTCGCCAGTGAATGTGGATGAGGTGGTGCAGCAGATCACGGCCAGCGGCGGCCAGGCGCGCGTCTATCTCCACGATGTGGCGAAGAAACTGGATGTACAGGTATTGGTCAAACAGGTGGAGGATGATTGGGGGCGGATTGACGTGTTGATCAACCATGCCGCAGTCGAACCGCACGTCCCGCTTCTCGACTTGGATGAATGGGACTGGCACCGTGTCCTGGACGTGAATCTGACCGGGGCCTTTCTCATGCTCCAGTCCACCGGGCGGGTGATGCGCGCCAGCGGCGGAGGGGTGATCGTGAATCTCGTCCCGGGGACAGGCCCAAAGGTAGGGAAAGAGCGGGGCGCCTATCGAGCCAGCATGGGCGGATTGGTGAGTCTAACGCGCGCCGCGGCGGAGGAACTGGGGCGAGCGGGAGTCCGTGTGCACGCGGTAGGCACGTCGCCCGATGTGGTGCAGGTGGTGCTGTCCCTGTGCGACTCGTCTGCCGCGCATTTGAACGGGCAGATCATGAACGTCACAGAAGGTTGAGCAGGGAATTGAATGCTCCGAGCACCAGGGCGGTGAGTTGCCATCCGATCAGGCCGGCCACGATGCCCAATACGGCGCCCGCCAGGATGTCCGAAACGTAATGTACGCCCATGGCTACGCGCGCCAGCGAGACCAGCGGCGCCCAAATCCACAGGATGGCGGCCAGCCAGCCCGGGCCGAGCGTGGTGGCCAGCACGGCGATGAGGAAGGCGCGCGCCGCATGGCCCGAGGGGAAGGAGTGCGGATCGGTGTTGCGATAGATGCCGCCCCATTCGCCTTCCGGCCGTCTGCGGCGGACGGTGAATTTGATGCTCATCACCAGCACTGCCAGCAGGGCGATGCCGGCAAATTGCATTACTGACCAGTCTTTCCAAAATGGCTGGCCGAGAAACCAGATCAGGAACAGTGCCGCGCCCCAGAACCACGAGTCGCCGGAGTGGGCAAAGAAGATGGCAATAGACCGCAAAAGGCCCGGCTGTTCGGCCACGCGTAGACGGTCAGACAGACGGGCGTCGAGTTCGAGTATGGGTTTGAAATTCATCAGGGGTATGAAATAAGGTGACAGTCACGATGGAGCGACTGTCACCTGCTCTTTTAGGATATCTTACCCGGCCACTTGCTTGGCCAGGTCTTCGCGCATGATCTCAAGCTGGTGAGGCTTGTCCACGTCCATGCAAGGTTCGGCGTGTTCCCAAATGATGGGACGCCCGGTGATGCCAATGCGCTTGGTCACACGGGCAACGGCGTCGGCCAGGGTTAACTGTCCGAGGGCGAGCAGGAACAGGGTCCCGAAACCGATCGTGGCGGCCTGCTTCAAAGGGCTTTTGCGGTTGCCGATCAGTTCCTCCCACATGTCGAGATGCTCGGTCGCCATGCGAACGTGCGAGATGTTCATGTCTGCGCCGCAGACCTGCATGTCCTTGAGTTTGGTGTAGGTACGTTTGGAACCTGGGAAGCGCTCTTCCATGACCTCACGCGGGCAGACGCCATAGTAGATGTCTTCCTTTGTCCGCATGGCGCTTTCGATCAACCAGTCAATGTGTTCGCCCTTTATGGCGGGGATGTCGGACGAGACAATCAGGACATGTTCTGCCTTGGGGTTCAGTTCCAGGACTTTTTCCACACCTTTCACGATGTTGGCCAGCATCCGTCCCTGGTTGGACAGGAAGTACAGTGGTTTCTTGCAGGTAACATCGCTTTTGGACGAGAGGCCGACCACGATGACGTTCTCCACGTTTTTTGCCTCGCTGATGGCATCCAGCACCCACTGGATCATGGGTTTGCCGGCTATATCAATCAGCGCTTTTGAGTCGCCTTTGGCAAAAGCATAGAGCGGATCTTCGGGCTGTGGAATTCCACCGGCAGTAACGATTGCATCCATAAATTGTCTCTCCTCGATATTTTGTTGCCAAGTGGTGATGTTAGTTCAATTCCTGCAACTGCGGCTCGAAACCGATCTTGTCAATCAGTTCATCCAGCTCTGGCCAGGTGAGGGGACGGTTTTTGCCCGCGATGGCCACCAGGGCAGCTTCCATCATGTTCGTGCCGAAGGAACGTCCCTCCATCACGGGAGTGGTGGTGACCAGATATTTCACGCCAGACTGCTTGAAGAAAGCCACATCCTCTGGTGTGGTGGTGTTGGTGACGATGACCTTGCCGGTCATATCATCGGGCATGTGGCGTTTGATGTAGTGGCAATCTCCAGCGATGACCGTGCCCCACTGGAACCACTTCTCATATTTCGGGACGCGCTTTTCCTGCTTTTCGCCGATGGGATAGATCCATTCGAAGGGGAACAAGGTCACAATCGGGATCAGGATGGAGCCAAGCGTCTTCAGCGCGCCCATCGAGCGAACCGGGATCGGGACATCCAGGGCGAACATCATGTCGCAAAAGACTGTTTCATAGCCCGCTTCCACAAAGGCTTTGGAGAGTCCCCAGCGATCCACGCCCACCGGAAGCATCACTTTGCGTCCATGAGCATTGATGTAATCCCCGATCTTTTTATCAATAAATGCCGGTGCGCGGTTTTCGAGTGTATTCTTCAAGCCGCCGCCGTCTACGAGCGGGGTTTTCTTCACGTAGCGTACCAGCTTTTGTACCGAGTGGAAGGGGTAGAACTTCCCGTCAATATATGCCCCCAGGTCCGCACCGCCGACGCCTAAGGCGTCCACAACACCGTCGAGTTCCTTATATTTGAGAGCGGCGGCTTCCATGTCGCCGTCGGTGCCGATGCGTTCGATGCTGATCTTTTCGCCCAGTAAGGTGATTTCCACGGCTTTGTTCCGTTTGGATGAACCGATGCTAATGCTGACTGCTCGTTTCATAAAGATGCCTCCATCTAAAGAATAACGTCAGTATACACCGAAGTTTGGTGTATGAGAATAATCATCTCATAGAGTAAAACAGATAGGACAGGCAAAGGTTGCTCGTTGACACAAGCCAGGCGTTATCCAGCAAAAAAAGC
>JAKANW010000187.1 GCA_021823555.1 Chloroflexota bacterium | reverse complement strand
AGCACTTCACCCAGCCGCCGCCGCGTTTCAGTGAAGCCTCACTGGTGGCTACTTTGGAGGACAACGGGATTGGCCGTCCCTCCACGTATGCGCCAACGATCTCTACCATCCAGCAGCGCGGCTATGTGGAACGCGTGGACAAGCGCCTCGTCCCGACCGAGACCGGCGTGTTGGTCAATGACTTGATGATCCGGTATTTCCCGGATATCGTGGATTTGAAGTTTACCGCCCGCATGGAAGAGGACCTCGATAAGATCGCGGAGGGCGATGCCGAGTGGGTGCGTGTGATGAGCGAGTTCTACGTTCCCTTTGCCGGGGAGGTCCAGAAGGCGCAGGCGGACATGCCCGTGGTCAAGTCCGGCCCCGAACCGATTGGCCGAGCCTGCCCGGAATGCGGCAGGGAACTGGTCATCCGCTATGGACGTTACGGCAAATTCATTTCGTGCTCCGGTTTCCCTGAATGCCGTCACACCGAACCCTGGCTGGAGAAGATCGGCGTGACCTGCCCGAAGGACGGCGGCGACATCGTCGAGCGCAAGACGCGCAAAGGCCGCGTCTTTTACGGCTGCATAAATTACCCGAACTGCGACTTCACCTCCTGGAAGAAACCGCTGGTCCAACCGTGTCCCAAGTGCAACGGGCTGCTGGTCATTGCCAACAAGCGCGAGGCGCAGTGCACCAACTGTCAGGAATCTTTCCTGTTGGAAGAGATCGTCCCGGAGACTGTTGAATAGGAGTCGGCGTGTTCTTCCCGGCGCCTCTTGAATTCCCGGATTCAAATTTGGCAGAACGTTCCGCAGGTTTCCCTGCGAAATATGGTTGAATAGCTCAGGCCTGCGGGATGGTGATTGCCGGCTTCGTTTTTCAAATTTCATTCGTGTGCGGTGAAATGCAATAATTATCTTATGGAAGTGTGCTGAATTTTCCTGTATAATCAAATCGTCATCCCCTTAAGGAGTCGCTTATGCAGACACAGGCCATCACGAACATCCTGAAACGTCCGGTTGTAATGACTATCCTGGCCGCCGTCCTGGGGCTTTTGCTTGGCCTGCTGATAGGCTGGGTGCTCTGGCCAACAAAATTTGTGGACGCAACCCCGGCCTACCTGAGGGCTGATTTGCAGGAAGATTATTTGCGGATGGCGATCGATTCCTTCCGCCTCAACCCGGACATCAATGTGAGTGTCCAGCGATGGCAGGAGCTTGGCCCGCATGCCCCCCAATTGCTGGATAAGATTGCGACGGATCCGCGCGGTCTTGACCCGCAGGCCATTCTGGCCTATCGCCAGATGATTGACAAATATGCGCCGAAAACAGCGACGCCACAGCCCTCCGCGGCCAGCGCAATAGCCAAATGGGTGATTGCTGTCCTCCTGGCGGTGTTGTTGCTGGTGGGAGTCGTAGCTGCGGCCATCTACTTGCGTCGCTTGCTTCGCAAGGATGGGGGTGAACCCAGTGTGGGAATGAAGGCCGCCGAGATCAGCCGCCAGACAGAAAAGACCGATTACGAAAGCCTGGGGTTGGCTCCGCCCATTACGCAGACCATGACGACCTACATTCTGGGGGATGATTTGTACGATGAATCCTTCAGTATTGACACGCAGGGCGGTGAGTTCCTGGGTGAGTACGGCGTGGGCGTTTCCGAGACGATTGGGGTGGGTGATCCCAAGAAGGTCACTGCGCTGGAACTCTGGTTGTTCGATAAGAACGATATCAAGACGGCTACCAAAGTGCTGATGAGCGCACACGCCTTCGACGATGCCGGCATTCGTTCACGCCTGGAACCGAAGGGTGAGCTGGTGCTGGTCGAGCCGCAAAAGCAGATCATTCTTGAAACAGAGACTTTGCAACTGCTCGCAACGGTGGTGGACCTGCAATATGGGCAGGGGCCTCTCCCGCCCAACAGCCACTTCGAGCGCCTGACGCTAGAGCTGGCCATCTGGCCAAAAGCAAATAGCTGAAAAGCAACCGCCCGGCTTCAAAGTCGGGCGGTCTTTTGCATGTTCGTCGGTAAAAAACTGGGAAAAGGTTATTCGCTGATAGTACGCACCGTCCCCGTAGGTTTGCGCTGAAGATAAACGTGGGTTGCGGAAACCTGCAGGACGCCTTGTGTAGGATGAGTTATTCGATCTTTAAGATCTTGAACTTGATCGTGCCGCCGGGCGTCTCCGCTTCGGCTATGTCATTTACTTTTTTGTCCATTAAGGCGCGGCCGATGGGAGACTCGTGCGAGATCCTGCCGTTGCGCGGATCTGCTTCGGTTGGGCCAACCAGGTGATAGGTCTCAGGCAGATCGTTCCCTTCCTGAATGGTGACCTTCGAACCGATGGAAACTTCATCCTTATTGGCATTTTCCTTGATGATGATTGCGTAGCGCAGGATGGACTCGATTTCCTGAATGCGGCCTTCGAGAAAGCCCTGGTCCTCCTTGGCCTTGTGGTAATCGGCGTTTTCAGAAAGGTCGCCCATTTGGATGGCCGAACGCAGCCGTTTGGATATTTCTTCACGGCCAGGACCTTTCAATTCGGCCAGCTCGGCTTTTAATTTGGCTTCCCCTTCAGGAGTTAGGTAAGTTTGTTGTTGACTCATGGCTGCCTCAATGTTGCGGTATTACGGTCTTTCATTGGGGTTGAATAATTTTTTATACTCTTCGATGGCATAACGATCGGTCATGCCTGCAATGTAATCGCAGATGGTGCGCTCAAGACCGCGCTTATCTATAAAGCTATGGACGTGGTCCGGCAGGATGGCGGGTTCGGTCTTGTAGGCGTTGAATAGATCCGAGATGATCCGTTCTGCTTTGACCTGCATCCTGACTACGCGGTAATGGCGGTACAACTTATTGTAGAGAAAATCCTTCAATTCCCGGTTGCGGCGCTGCATATCCTCGCTGTAACCGATCACGTTGTGTTTGAGTTTCTGCAAGTCCAGGGCGGATTTCGCCCCACTCTGTCTCAGGCGCATGTCCGTGGTCTGGACCATGTCAGTCACCATCAGGCCGACCAAATGGCGGATCATGCGATGGCGTTCCATGTCACTTAGTTCGGAGGCATGCCAGTTGAATGTCTCGCACAAGATCTGCCACAGGGCGATCCCCTCCAACATGTACGGTGTGATCATGCCGGAGCGCAGGCCGTCATCCAGGTCATGAGTGGTGTAGGCTAATTCATCCGCCACATTGGCGATTTGAGTCTCGAGATTGCCGCGCAGGTCAGGGTTGAAGTCGCGGGCGTCCGACAGGTCGTACTCCGACTCGTGTTTGACCATCCCTTCGCGGACTTCCCAGGTCAGGTTCAGGCCGGGGAATTCAGGATAGCGCTGTTCCAGTTCAGTGACGATGCGCAGGGATTGTTTGTTGTGATCGAAGCCGCCAAAGTCCTTCATTAGCCGGGCCAATGCGACCTCGCCGGAATGTCCAAACGGCGAATGGCCGAGATCGTGCGCGAGACAAACAGTTTCCACCAAATCCTCGTTCGCCCCTAGGGCACGCGCCAGGGTGCGCCCGATCTGCGCCACTTCGATGGTGTGGGTCAGGCGTGTGCGGAAGTAGTCGCCTTCGAAGTTGATAAAGACCTGTGTTTTGTATTCCAGGCGGCGGAAGGCGGTGGTATGGATGATGCGGTCGCGGTCGCGCTGGAAGGCGGTGCGATATTCAGGTTCATGGTCCAGGTGAGCGCGGCCTTTTGAGTCCCTGCTCCGTGTGGCGTAAGGAGCGAGAGTTTTATCCTCGATTTCCTCAAGCTGTTGACGAGTAAATAACATTTATTCTCGCTTTCAGACAAACATGTCATTGCATTCAGAGCGGCGGAGCGAAGAAGTTTTTACTTCGTCGCCGCGCTCCTCGCAATGACATTTGGTGGGGCGAGTGGGGGTCGAACCCACACAGTATCTCTACCGGCGGATTTTAAGTCCGCTGCGTCTGCCGATTCCGCCATCGCCCCGGTACGCCAATTCTACCTTAACGAGGGATTCCGTCAAGATAGCGGAGGCGGGTTAAGGAGTCCGCTCAGGAGGTGTGGAATCTCCAACAGTGCGTCCACGCGCGCGTCTGGATGGATGCGGGCCAACTCTTCGGAGGTGGGGTGGGTGCGGCGGCTAATCCAGATGCTGAAGAGACCTGCTTTTTGTGCGCCCAGGATGTCAGCATCCAGTGTATCGCCGACCATGGCAGCTTCGCGGGCAGGAATCCCCCAATGGGCCAGCGCCAGCTCAAAGATACGTGGATGCGGCTTGCGATAGCTGCAGGCTGCAGAAGTCAGCACGAAGTCAACATAAGGTTCGAGCTGGAAGCGCTCAACGAGCTGAAATACATCCTTATTGTCACCCGCGTTGGAAACCAGCCCCAGGCGGTATCCCCCTGACTCCAGTACCTTGAGGGTTAGCAAGGCGTCCTCTTCAAGTACCCAGTTTCCCTGTGTGACGGCATACAACGCATCCAGCGCGGAACGGATGATGGCCTCCGCTATGTTTGGGTAACCCCGTTCTGACAGCATCTCGCGCACCACCGAGAAATAGGTGGTCTCGAACAGGCTTTGCTCGCGTTGGGCGTAATAATCGGCGAGACGGGCGCGAAACTCCGCCGCGAATGTAGGAGGAATATCCAATCCCTGTTCCCACAAGCGGTTTGCCAGCGCCTGGTCAGCCTGCACTTCGATGGGCGGCCAGGGATGACGGGCGTACATAAGGGTGCCGCCGAGATCGAAAAGGACGGCTTTGATGAATCGGCTCACAATGAAAACTGCCTTTCGTGAAATGTATCGTAAAAGGCAGTTTTGGTAAATGGCGCCGGAGTCCTTGTTTAGTTGTTTGGCTCGCGCAACCAGCGGGTGTAAACGTAAATGAGCACGGCCCCCAAAGCCAGCGGCGGCAGGACGATCAATCCCGCTTCCGGGCCGAACCCCCCACCAGTCCATAACTCAGGCCCGGATACTTGGTGGTGCAACAGGCGGTAGATATCCAGCCCCGAGACAGGAAAGCCAAACACCACCCCCTCAAAGAAATTCCAGCCGATGTGCAGGCCAATGGAAAGCCACAATCGCTTTGTCCGCATGTATCCGTAGGCGAGGAACAATCCCGCGAAGAAAATGCCCACCGCGCTGATCCAGGTGGCGCCGGGGTTGCCCAGGTGCAGGATGCCGAATACTGCGGACGACAGGATCACTCCCCAGGTCAGGTTGAGGCCGCTGGCGATGGTCTGCAGGTGATAGCCGCGGCTGAGCAGTTCTTCATTGAAGCCGACAAAAATAAAGACTACAAGGATGGTCAACGTGTTGAGAAGCACGCTGCTGGTGGATTCATTTTGCCAGGCGAAGGATTCGAATTTTGACCAACCCAATGCGACCATGGCCAAATAGATCGTTCCCATCAGGATAAACGTGATCACAATGCCTGCCAGGATGTCGCTGACCGCCCAGATATCCAGGTTTAACCCCAGGCTCTTGATGGATCGCTTGTCCAGTAGCCGCCTCACCAGGAAGATTGACCCTGCGAAAACAAGGAATTCGGCAACTTGACTCAATAATAGATTATCAACCTGCAAGTGAAGCAGGTCAGCCACTACAAAGGATAGCAGTGAAACCGGGATGGCCAGCACGATCATCAGGATGGTCTGAATCAAGAGCCGCCAGCCGGCGCGTAAACGCGGCTCATCTGGCGAAATGAAAATGGCGCTTAAGATTGAACGACGATGTGGCTGTTGTTCCATTATCCGCCTTTCAAATAGATGCCTTTCGGGTCGAGTTCCTCGCGCAGGATCTTGAGTTCGGCCCGCGTGACAGGATCGGTCGTTTTCAGTTGCGGCGCAGTCTTCAAATCCCAGCCGGTGTTTTCCTTGGCTTGCTCCATCATCTTGCCGGGGTGGAGCGCGGTCAGGATCATTTCACCGTCTTCATTCGGCTCCAGGATGCCGATGTCGGTGACCACGGCCAGCATCCCGCCGCCGCGCAGACCGGCTTTCTGCCGATCGCCGTGCCCGCCGATGAACCCGGCGGAGGTCATGAACTCCACTTTTTCGGGGAAGCGGCGCTTCTGGTGAGGGGTCATGATGTAACAGCGGTTGGCCCAAGCCGCGATCTCTTGCGAGCCGCCGGAGCCTGGCAGACGCACTTTGGGCTGCGCGTAGTCACCAATGATCGTAGCGTTGATGTTCCCGTATCTATCAATCTGTGCGCCGCCCATGAAGCCCACATCCACGTTGCCGCGCTGGAGGTAGTTGGCGAAAATATCATACATGCTGACCACCGAAAGCGAGCCGCTCA
>JAKANW010000186.1 GCA_021823555.1 Chloroflexota bacterium | reverse complement strand
CAGGGCAAGAATCGCAATTTTATTTTTGAATGGCCCGGCGATTATGCGGTGAACCGATTTCGCATCGAGGTGCAACAACCCTTCGACGCCAGCGATTTGAAGACCGACCCGGCACTGAACGACGTCAACACCACAGACATGACCTATCATTCCGGGAATTTCGGCCCGCTCGCGGCCGGGCAGACTTTTACCTTGAAGGCCAGTTATCAGAAGCAAAGCGATGAAGTGAGCGTCAACCTGATGCCGGCGCAATCTGCCGGGCCGGTGGACGCCAACACCGCCGGACGTGTGTCATTGAGCACTTACCTGCCCTGGCTGTTGGCGGGCGCGGGCGTGCTGTTGGTCACCGGCGGATTGTATTATTACTTCCGCGGCCAGAGCCGCCCCAAGCAGGTGCGCCGCCGGCACGTTGCCCTAGCCGAAACGGTGGAAGGACCAAAATATTGTCCCCAATGTGGGACGCGCGCCCGCCCCGGTGACCGATTCTGCCGGACCTGCGGCACGCGCATCCGCCAAGGGACTGAAGAATGATGCGCTTCCACATTTGAACAAGCGGGACCCAGCGAACATCTCATGCTCACCAACACGCTTATCTCTTTCTTCTACGGGCTTGCGTTCTTCAGCATGGGATTGCTGGTAACCCTAGAGGGCGGGCGGTCCTCAGATGAGCGACTGCGCAAAGCCCTGCGTCCGCTAGCAGGATTTGGTCTCGTCCATGGGATACACGAATGGTTGTTGATGTTCAACGACCTCTTGATTTCGTTTGGTTACCCCAGTTATCCTCCTTACCTGGTCGGCGTGGAAATTGCCATGCTGGCCTTTTCATTTCTATCCCTGGCGGCCTTTGGAAGTTTCCTGCTCTCCAAAACCGAGACGGCCCAACGGGTGAGTCTGATTGTGCCTCTGGCCCTCGAAACCATCTGGGTGTTCGGCTTGGCCATGTTTTCCAGCCAGTACAAAATCAACGATATGCTTTTGATTGCGGACACGTGGACACGTTACGTGCTGGCTATTCCCGCTTCCATCTTAGCAGCGGTCGGGTTGGTGGCCCAGCAACGCGCCTTCCGACGGGCCGGCCTGGTCCGTTTTGGGCAGGATAGCCTGTGGGCGGCCGTGGCGTTTGCATGGTATGGATTGGTGGGACAATTATTTTCACCGCAAGGCCCACTCTTCCCATCCACGGTATTGAACGAGCAGTTATTTCAAAAACTGTTTGGCTTTCCCATTCCGATCTTTCGCGCCACCATGGCAATAGCGGCAGCCTTTTTTGTGATTCGATTCCTGCGCGCCTTCCAAGTGGAGACCGAACGGAAAATCATTGAATTACAAGAGGCGCGCCTGCGCGAGGCCGAAGAACGCGAGGTTATGCGCGGAGAACTTTTCCGCCGCGTGGTGGCCGCGCAGGAGGCAGAACGCCAGCGCATCGCGCGCGACCTGCACGACGAGACAGGTCAATCTCTGACCGCCATCGGGCTCGGGCTGCGCGGCCTCTCCAACGCCCTGACGAAAAACCCCGCCAAAGCAGGGGAAACGCTTCACCAACTGGAAACGCTCGCTGCCGATTCCCTCTCGGAGTTGCAGCGCCTCATTTCGGACCTGCGGCCCTCGCACCTCGACGATCTGGGCCTGCCAGCCGCGTTGCGCTGGTACGCGGGCAAAGTGGCCGAGCGCAGCGGCTTGAAGATCCGCGTGGATACTTTTGGCGAGGAAAGGCCTATTTCCGAGCCAGCCAAGATCGCCATATTTCGCATTGTGCAGGAAGCCTTGAACAACATTATCAAACATTCCGGAGCCACCAGCGTATTCGTACAGCTATCGTATGAGGCGAACAAGGTCCACGCGTCGATACGCGACGACGGCGCAGGCTTCGACCCAGAGGCCGTCAACAAGCGCCACACCAGCCGGCCATCGCTGGGGTTAGCAGGCATGCGCGAACGCGCCTCCCTGCTGGACGGCACGGTTTCGATCCAATCCGGTCCTGGGCAGGGGACATTGGTGGAAGTGGAAATCCCTTATGAGTCGAAGGAAAGAGAGCGGGAATGACCATCCGTTTATTGTTGGTGGATGACCACGCGGTCGTCCGATCTGGTTTGAAGATGCTGCTGGCTAACGAGTCGGATGTGGAGATCGTTGGGGAGGCAGGCAGTGGCTCGGAAGCAGTAACCGCCGCGGGGTTGGTTCGACCGGATGTGATCCTGATGGATATTGGCCTGCCAGACATGAGCGGCATTGAGGCGGCGCGCACTATCAAATCCAAATATGCCGACATTGCCATCGTGGCATTGACCATTCACGAAGACGAGGAATATTTTTTCAAAATGCTGGAGGCAGGCGCAAGTGGATATGTGCCAAAGCGCGCCGCGCCCGAAGAGTTGATCACTGCCATCCGCGCCGCATCGAAAGGCGAGGTATATCTTTATCCTTCGCTAGCCAAGCTGCTCGTAAAAGATTTTCTTTCGCTGGACCGCGACGTGGATATTAAATCTACGATGGATGAATTGACCGAGCGGGAGCAGGAGGTGCTGTCGAAATTGGCCGAGGGGGCCTCCAATGAACAGATCGCCGAGGCGTTGGTCATCAGCCCGAAGACGGTGGAGCGGCACCGCGAAAATATTATGCGCAAGTTGAACCTGCATTCCAGGGCGGAATTGGTACGCTACGCCATCCGCAAGGGTATTATTAAGGCTTAATTCCTGCAAAACCAACTGAATTGGGGTACTTGCCCCGCCGCAATGAGCGGCGGGCTTTTTTGTTGGGATTTCCGCCCCAAGTGGAACTGGGGAGCGCGTGGGGGAACGCCCCTACGCGCGGCTACGGGAAATGCCCCGCAGGATGCGGAAAAGATGGGGGAACACCCGAATTTACCGTTGACCTCCTTTCGCCTAAACTAAGAGCAAGATTAAGAAAGGAGAATGCCATGAACGCCATTGAGTACTTCGCCATTTTCATCGTGTTGCGGCTGGTCATTCCAGTTACCGTAGTTTTATTGATCGGCGAATGGGCGCGGAAACATGAGCCCCTCCGCATCCGAGGACTGTGAGGCAGATCATGCAAGAACTAACTTCGATCTTTGCCATTCTCGTCGGATTGCTCGTTCGCATTGCGATACCACTCGTCATTACTATAGTCGTCATACTCATCCTGCGGCGCGCAGACGCACGTTGGCAGAAGGAAGCAGAACAGCTTCCTCCGGTTGTGACGGTTGAAAATCCGCATTGCTGGGATATCAAGAATTGCCCTGCCGAGCAGGTGAACGAATGCCCGGCTCCCACATCTCTTGCCCCTTGTTGGCAGGTCCGCCGCCAGAAAAACGGCTATCTGCGCGAGGCCTGCCTGACCTGTCAGATATTCCGCCAGGCTCCCCTTCCTACACCAGTTCATTCATAGGAGAATCAACAATGTTCGCGCGTA
This sequence comes from Chloroflexota bacterium, assembly GCA_021823555.1. The sequence continues at coordinate 2,850 of JAKANW010000186.1, read as the reverse complement.
TTGAACGAATCATTATCGCTACCATGTTTGCCCTGCTGGCCGCAGGCATTACGTTGATCATGGCCAGCGCGCAAGGTCCAACTCCGCCGCCGGTTACAGCAACCGTCACTGAGACGCCGGTCGCCACTGCCTCGGCTGGGACGTGCGGTGGCTGCCACCAGGATATTGCCAATACCTGGGCGCACGGACCTCACGCCCAAGCCCTCTCCGATCCCGTGTTCGAAGCTTCCTGGGAAAGCCAGGGCAAACCGGGCGCCTGCCTCGTATGCCACACGACAGGGTACGACCCGGCCACCGGTCAATCTGAAAACGAAGGTATCACCTGCGTTGCCTGCCATAATCCGGTGCCCGCCAATCATCCGAAGGAAGACCCGATGCCGGTGGACAAGTCTCCGGATTTGTGCGGTAAATGTCACAGTGATCCCCGCTTCTCCACGGAAAATTGGCAGTTAAGTGCCCATTACCAACGCGGTATGTCTTGCACGGTCTGCCACGACCCTCATGGTGCAGGTATGAAGACAGTGGCCGGCTCAGTCAGCACGCAGAAGGATGCCTCTGACCTTTGCGAAAATTGCCATAAAGATGCGATGCAGAATTTCCCGGCATCGAAACATGCCGAGGCTGGCGTTACCTGCGTGAATTGTCACCTAGGTTTCGACGTACCAGGCAAAGGCAGCACCAGTGTTGATTTCGCCACTGCTCACAAGGCACCCGATCATAGCTTCCTGCCCACCTTGGACACATGCAATGCATGTCATTCCACGCAGATGCATGCCCCGGGTCAGGCTGTAGCCGCGGCTGCCATCAAAATTGAAGAGGCGGGTGGAACTCCCACTCCCGCTCCCACCGCGGCAGTCACTCCGGTCGCGCCTGTGACCCGCCAGCCTGGCGCCGTCAGCCCGCTCGGTTTTGCCGGCATGGCAGGCCTGCTCGGTCTGGCCGCTGGTATGGTGCTCGCTCCCTGGCTGGAACGGTTCTACAACCGCTACATCAAAGGAGGCAAGAATGACTGAAAACTTCACTCGCCGCGACATGCTCAAAGTCGCCGGCTTGGCCACCGCCGCCGTTGTAGGGCTGAAAGTGGTCAAAGATGCGAATGCGTCCGAGGGAGCGCCGGAAGGTGGACACAAATGGGGCATGGTGATCGATCAAAATAAGTGCACCGGATGCGGTTACTGTGTTTTGGCCTGCCGCGCCCACAACGACGTCTCACCAGACATCACCTGGAACCCCGTGTTCCTGGATCGTGTGGTGGATGGCAAGCAAACCTACTTGCCTCGTCCCTGTATGCAATGCAGCAAAGCTCCGTGCGTAGATGTTTGCCCAGTGCAAGCCAGTTATTACCGGGCGGATGGCATCGTCATGATGGACTACGACCGCTGTATCGGCTGCCGGTATTGCGAAGCCGCTTGTCCCTATGGTGCCCGTTCGTTCAATTGGAAAACATTCGATGGCCCGAATCCCTCCGTGCCCGAGTGGGGAGAACCGGAAGACCAACGCCGTCCGCGCGGTGTCCCTGAGAAATGTGCCTTCTGCTACCAGCGCATTGACCGCGGCATTGCATTGGGCCTGACCCCCGGCGTTGATCTGGATGCATCCCCGGCATGTGTGGGTGTTTGTCCCACCGGTGCACGCGTTTTTGGCGACCTGAACGACCCCACTTCAAACGTCAGCCAGCTTCTCCAAAACAACGCACACTTCCGTTTGCGCGATGATCTTGGCACCGGTCCACGCGTGTATTATCTGCCTGTTGTCTCGGAGGGTTAACATGAAAGCTACCATCCAATCCTTTTTTGCTTCAGCTTGGGGCAAGTGGATCACCTTCCTGAGCTTCTTTCTTGCAACAGGCTTAGTCAGCGGGCTAATCGTCTTCTGGAAAGGTCTTTCGGTCACACACCTGACCGACATGGTTCCATGGGGCCTGTGGATCACAATTGACTTGTCGTCCATTGCCATGGCTGGCGGGGCGTTCTTCATGTGCGCTGGGGTTTACTTGGTGGGGCTAAAACAATACCAACCGGTTGCCCGCACCGCCACCTTTGTCGGTTTATCCGGCTACACCATGGCCATGCTGGCCCTCCTTCTAGATATCGGCCGCCCGGACCGTTTCTGGCATGCCATGGTCTATTGGAATGAGCATTCCCCGCTATGGGAAGTGACCATGTGCGTATGTCTCTACCTGACAGTGTTGGTCATAGAGGTGCTGCCCATTCTTGGCTCCTTTGATTGGCTGCGCGGTCGCTTCCCAATGATTGCATCCAAACTGGAAAGTGCCCATCACCTTGCACCTTACCTGGCGATTGCAGGGTTGTGCCTTTCCATGTTGCATCAATCCTCACTCGGAGCGGTATACGGCATCCTCAAGGCACGCCCCTATTGGTTCCGCCCAGATGTCGCTGTGTTGTTCATCATGTCTGCGGTGGCAGGCGGTATGTCGCTCACTGTATTTGCATCCATGCTTTCCGCCCGCCTGACCAAACGTGCCTGGGTCAAAGATGAAATATTCGAACGTGTGGCATATTTCATCGGATGGATGATGGTAGCCTATCTTTACTTCCGGTTCTGGGACGCGTTTTCCATGAGCTACACGTATCAGGCGGGACGCACGGAGGGCCTGCAAATTCTAACCAGCGGCGTTCTCTCCTTCAACTTCTGGTTTGGGGAGATGTTGCTGGGAGCGATCGTCCCCATCATCCTCCTGCTCAACAAGAAGACGCGCTTGAATCCATACCTGAGAATGCTGGCATTGGTACTAATTGTCGGCGGAGTGGTGGCCTATCGTTGGGATACGAACCTATCTGGATTTTTAGTGCAGGTCTCCTATCTGCCTGGCGAGCCGACAGATCGGAA
>JAKANW010000185.1 GCA_021823555.1 Chloroflexota bacterium | reverse complement strand
GGCAAAGAACGCCCTCGCAACGACATCGCTTCGTTGGTGGGTGAGGGAACTTATATTTTTACGAACCCTTAGTAAGCCTTCCAAGTCCTGGTAATCATAGGGCGGCCTGCGGCGGATGGCAAGAATGAGCGGGGAATGAATGGTACATCTTACGAAATACGCAACACGCTCTACTCTTCCAACGTACTAATATCTCCTTCCGGCAATCCCTGCGCCCGTGCCTTCAACACGCGGCGCATGATCTTGCCGGAGCGGGTCTTTGGCAGTTTATCCACGAACTTGACTTCTTCGGGGCGCGCAATCGGTCCCATGTGAGTCGCTACGTGCTGGCGCAGCTCCTCCGCCAGTTCGGGTGAACCGGCAAAGCCCGCCCGCAGCAAAACGAAGCAGTGGATGCCTTGTCCCTTGACTTCGTGCGGCAGGCCAATGGCCGCGGCTTCGGCCACGGCGGGATGGCTGACCAGCGCCGATTCAACCTCGGCAGTTCCAAGCCGGTGGCCGCTGACCTTGATCACATCGTCCACGCGGCCGATGATCCAGAAATAACCGTCCTTGTCGCGCTTGGCCGAGTCGCCGGTGGTATAGACGCCGGGGTACTTCGACCAGTATTGATTCACATAACGATCCGGGTCGCCGTAAATCGTGCGCAGCATGGCGGGCCATGGATTCTTCAAAACGAGATAGCCTTCCGTGTCGTCAGGGACGGGATTCCCTTGTTCGTCGAGCACCTCCGCCTCCTGTCCAAAGAATGGACGCGTACCGGAACCGGGTTTGAGCGGCACGGTGGGCGTGGGCGTGATCATGAACATGCCGGTTTCGGTCTGCCACCAGGTGTCCATGATCGGGCATTTCTCCTTGCCGATCACGCGGTGGTACCATTTCCACGCTTCCGGGTTGATCGGCTCGCCAACCGTCCCAAGTAATCGCAGAGACGAAAGATCATGTTTGGCCGGCCAGGCTTCGCCGAAGCGCATCAGGCCGCGGATGGCGGTCGGCGCGGTGTATAAGATCGTGACGCCATATTTTTCGATGCACTGCCACCAGCGGTTCGGATAAGGATACGACGGCCCGCCCTCGAACATGAATGAAGTCGCGCCGTTGAGCAAGGGGCCGTAGACGATGTACGAATGTCCCGTCACCCAGCCTGGGTCGGCCGCGCACCAGAAGCGGTCTTCATCGTTGATGTCAAAGACATATTTGAGCGTTGAATAAATCCCAACCATGTAGCCGCCATGTGTGTGAACGATGGCTTTGGGCTTGCCCGTTGAGCCGGACGTGTAAAGAATGTAAAGTGGATCTTCCGCATCCATCACCTCGGTCGGGCATTTGCCGTTGGAGATTGGCAGCGCCAGCAGATCGTGATACCAGTGATCGCGGCCCGCTTCCATCGGGACTTCGTGGCCGACGCGCTTGACGACGATCACGTTCTCCACCGAGGGGCAGCGCTTGAGCGCCTCGTCCACGGTGCGTTTCAGTTCGACGACCTTGCCGTTGTTGTAACTGCCGTCCATGGTGATGACCAGCTTGGAGGCGCTGTCCTCGATGCGTCCCTGCAATGCGTCCACCGAGAACCCGCCGAACACCACCGAATGGATGGCGCCGATCTTGGCGCAGGCCAGCATGGCAAAAACGATTTCAGGAATGCGCCCCATATAAATGGTGACGCGGTCGCCTTTTACAATCCCCATGGCTTTGACGATGTTGGCGAAGCGGCTGACCTCGCGGTTGAGCGCGTGATATGAAAACGTGCGCTCCAGTTTGCCGTCCTCGGATTCCCAGATGAGAGCCAGTTTGTTCTTTCGATAGGAATTCAGATGCCGGTCTATGGCGTTGTAGACGATGTTCGTCCTGGCCCCCACGAACCATTTGAAAAATGGCTTCTTTGAATCGTCCAACACCTTGTCCCACTTCTTGAACCACTCGAGCTCTTCGGCCTCTGCCGCCCAGAAAGCCTGCGGATCTTTGATGGCTTTCTCGGCCAGCGTGTCCCAGTCCTTCAAGCGCGCCTGGGCTACTACTTCTGCGGATGGGTAATAAACTTCACCGTCCATTTCCTTCGGCTTGCTGGTCTTTGGCATAAGAATGTCTCCTTTGGCAATATTCTTTTGTGCGAATATTAGCGGCAATTCTAATCCGCTTTAACTAAATTTGCTATGAAAATATTTAAAACAAAACGGGCGCCAGGTTTTCTTTGCGCCCGTGATTCTCTGGGTGTAAAGGCTATTCAATCCAATCCAAAAGCTTATGCCACATTCCGGCGAACGGCAGGAACCACGGATGTCCATCGTACAATCCCAGCGGCGCGCCGGGGAAATCAAACGCCGCGAAGGGATGGTCTTTGATCGTCCCCTCCAGCATGGCCTCCGCCACGGTCTTGCCGAGGTACGTGCCCATGGCCGCGCCATGACCGGCATAACCCAGCGAGTAATACACGCCGTCCATCTGGCCGACGTGCGTCATCATGTCAAAGGCAAAATCCAGCGTGCCGCCCCAAACGAAGTCCACCTTCGCATCCTTCAACTGCGGATACACCTGCACCATCTCGCGCCGCAAAATCTCCGCACTTTGCCGGATCGTGTTTTCGTTTTCGGGGAAGAAGGCTGCCCGCCCGCCGAAGATCATGCGCTCCTCCCACAGCCTGAAATAATTCAGGTAATGTTTGTAATCGAAGATCATGCGGTTCTTTGGGCTGAGTTGGCGTGCGAGTTCGGCCGGCAGTTTTTCGGTGGCGATGATGAACGAGCCAATCGGGATGATCTTCTTTTGCAAGTTCTTTGTGACATTTCCCGTGTAACCGGATGTTGCCGCCAAGACGGACTCTGCCTGCACTGCGCCTCTTTCCGTTTCGACGAGGAACCGCTTCTCTCCCCGCCCTAAATTGCGGACGCGTGCCCGGGCGCATAACGCCGCCCCAGCTTTTTCCGCGGCGTGCGCCAGCCCCGCCACGAACTGCGCCGGATTCACCCCCGCACTGACCTCGTCCACCAGCGCGCCATGATACACGTCCGAGCCGATCTCGCTATGCAGGTCTCCCGGCGGAACCAACCTCACGTTGTGGTTGAATTCTTTCGCCATGAACTCGACTTCGCCCTGCAATGACTCGTAATGCTTTGGTTTGTTTGCCGCCAGCAAGTGACCTGTGCGCGCAAAACCGCAATCAATGTCCTCTTCCTTGACGATCTGTTCGACCGTGTCAATCGAATCCAGCGAGCATTGGAACAGTCGCCGCGCCAGGTCGCGTCCGTATCTCTTGATGATGGTTTGCATCGGCAGCTTGAGGCCGGTCAACACCATGCCGCCGTTGCGCGAACTGGCGCCCCAGCCGATGGTCCCTGCCTCCAGCACGGCCACCCTCGCGCCGCGCTTCGCCAGTGTATAAGCCGCGCTTAGCCCGGTGTAGCCGCTGCCGATCACTGCCACATCCGCTTTTTCGGGCAGGGGCGTCAGGTTTTGGTCGGATGGCATATCCACGGTAGTGTGCCAGTAGATTTGTTGTTTCATTTTGATTCCTCATTCGCGCTGAGCGGAGGGATGTGCTCTTCGTCCCGTAGTCGAAGCGTTGTTGCTTTAGATATCCTTCGACTGCGCTGCGCTCCGCTCACGCGTGCCTGCGGCACGGTGCAGGCAGGACGAAACAATGGTTTCCCAATCCAATTCTTCGAAAGCCTTGTGCAGGCGATGGCCGTCATCAACGACATAATAGGTCAAGTCGGTGAAGACCTTTTGGGCGATCTCGCGCGTCGGCTCCAGCGGCACCACGTCATCCTGCGTCCCGTGGACGATGACCGTCGGAACGGAAACAGGTTGAAGATTAGGGCGCGAGGCGAATTCAGGCAGGATCAGCGCGGGCGCCAGCAGGATCAATTTTCGCACCTGAGTTGGATGGTCGAGGGTGAAGGTCGCGCCCATCAGCCCGCCGAACGACGAGCCAATGATAGTCCAGCCGATCTGACTGCCGAGGATGGGATCGAGTTGCTGCATGCGTTCGTTGAAGGAACCGGTGAAGTCCGGTGTGAGCATCCCGGGAAATTTCTGCGCAAAGAGACGCGCCTTGCCGCTCTGGCTGGTGCTTTCCAGGCCGTGCAGATAGATCAGAAGCCGGTTGTCAGCCATGTTTCTTCTCCCTGCGTAGCTCGGAAGACTGGATGGCGATGCCGATGCCAGCCAGAACAAGGAAGGCCAGCCCGCCTAATGCGGCACTGAGATTGGCGACCTGCGTGACCAGCGCCGCCCCGGCCAGGCTGGACAGGATAATGAGAGCCCAATCGAACAACATGCTCAACAGGAGGATGCCGATGATCCCACCGACAATGTAGATGACCAACGCCAATGCCCCGGTATCCAGTTTGAATATCCCCGCTAACCCAAGCAGGATCGAACCGCCTGCCAGGAAACCGGCGATGCCAATGGCAAGGGATTTGATGAACATGGCCAGCGAGGCAAACAGGGCGCCAACGACCAGGCCGATCAGGATGGCCATCCATTCGGGACCGCTCCAAACGCGCAGGGTAAGTTGGACGCCGGCCACGAAGCCAATGGTTGCCACGAACAGCCAGAACAACTTGCGGCCTGAGACCAGCAGGCCGAGGCCAAGCAGGATATTGATGATTTCCAGCATGTCAGCCTCCTTTTTCCGGTGATGGTTTTGTCCGTAAGGAAGAGGCGCGTATCAACTCGCGCAATTCGGATTGCAATTCGGCCGGGAAGGCGGATGAGATGCGCCGGAAGGTAATGCTCGTCATCGGGTTGGTCGAATTGGTTAACGCCTGGCGTAAAAAGAAAGTCGTTTCGGTTGGAAACGCTTGATAGAGCGTCAGGATCAAATCCTTCAGGTCCACCTGGATGATGGCGGGCGCAGCCTCCACAACCGGTTCGAGGATATCCAATACGGGCGGCAGGTTTTCGAATTCGGGATCAGCGACCAGGGGCAGCAATGCCTGGACACCGTTCGACCACGTGCGGGTGCGGGCTGGATGCAGCCATTCGCTAACCAGGGTCAGGAACTGGTCGGGTGTCTCCTGGCGCATGCGGGCCAGGCTGGTGGTTAGCAGCGCGGCGCGCACGGATGGGTCGCGCACCTGCTGGGTCCAGGCGGTCAGGCGCGCCAGCAGGCGCTCTTCCTGTGGCGGGATGCGTCCCAGCAGGAAGGCTGCCAGCAGGCAGGTCTCCAGGTAACCCTCGTCCCAGAGCAAATCGGCCAGGCCGAGCGACGCGGAGGGGTTATCCTGGGCGATCTGAGCCAGCTCCTGTTCGATCCTTTTCAAGATAACGGGAGACGTTCGATAAGTGGCGAGGGTCGAACCGGGGGCAACATTCTGAACCGTCCGCAGGGAGCGATTGACGTAGAAATCCAGCATTTCGTGCAGGTGTTTCATGAACTCATCCGGCACGAAGAAAAAATCGGCCAGGCGGGTGGCCTGTTTGCGCAGGCGGGAGAGATCAATGGCGGGCATGGGATTCAGTGGGTAGTGAGTAGTGGAGAGTGGGTAGTAATCATTTACTGACCACTACCCACCAACCACTATCTACTATCTAATACGCTTTAGCGAAATAAACTTTTCGCTTGGACTTTTCGCCGCACACGATGCACTTGCCTCCGGTTTCGGGCTGGTCAAAGGGGATGTTGCGCGTGGTGGCCTTGGTGTCTTCCTTAACCTTGGCTTCGCATTCCTTGGACTCGCACCAATACGAAAGCGCCCAGCCGTCCTGCACAACCTGTTTGAGTTCCTCGTAATCTTTGGGATCATGGATGTTGGCATCGCGGAACTCGGTGGCGCGTTTGAGGAGCGAATCCTGTATCTCAGACAGAAGCAGGCTGATAGTCGCCGCGAGATTCGTTTGTGAGACAAAGGACTTCCCGTCTCGGCCCGGGACGTCGCGGCGGGCGAGGGCCACGGAACCCTTTTCCACATCCTTGGGGCCGATCTCCACGCGGACGGGGACGCCGCGCATCTCCCAGTCGTTGAACTTGAAGCCGGAACTGACATTGTCGCGGTCATCCATTTTCAGGCGGATACCGGCGGCCTTAAGTTCCTTGAAGACACGCTCCGCCACTTCCATGACTTTACTTTTCTCTTCGTTGTTCTTGAAGATGGGCACGATCACAGCCTGGATGGGCGCCAGGCGGGGAGGCAGTACCAATCCCTGGTCGTCGCCGTGGGTCATAATGATGGCGCCGATCATACGGGTGGAGAGTCCCCACGAGGTGGTCTCGCAGAATTGCAGAGTGTTGTTCTGGTCAACGTACTGGATCTCGAAGGCTT
>JAKANW010000184.1 GCA_021823555.1 Chloroflexota bacterium | reverse complement strand
GCGTTGACCGCACTGACGCCCACACCGTGCAAACCGCCTGAGACCTTGTATCCGCCGCCGCCAAACTTACCGCCGGCATGCAGGGTGGTCATGACCACCTCCAAGGCCGATTTCTTCATGGTCGGGTGCGTACCGACCGGGATGCCGCGCCCGTTGTCTTCCACGGTCACGCTCGAATCGGAATGGATGGTGATGTCAATGCGTGTGCAGACCCCGGCTAGCGCTTCATCTACCGAGTTATCCACCACCTCGTAAACGAGGTGATGCAGCGCCTTGATATCGGTGCCGCCCACGTACATGCCCGGGCGGCGCCTGACCGCTTCAAGGCCTTCGAGTACTTGAATATTCTCAGCTTCGTATTTGGTATTCGCTTGAACCACAAAAACCTCCGAAAATCTCTCAACCTGCCTGCCCTGATTTCTCGTAGGAGGGAAAGGGCGGGAAAAAATCTATGCCTGTGGTGTAGTCGTCCCGGCCTTCAACCGCTCGAACATGATTTGTAGCCAGGCCGTCGTATCACGATAATAAATAAAACTGGCAGTCAACAAGGCAGTTGAGATGAACGCGTGTCCAAAAATGCCCACCAGCGACATCCACGAGTCAGCCGGGGGAATGCTCCATACGTAATTCAAACCGATGCTGATCAACAACACACTCAATACGAACAGGCTGCTGCTCGGCAAAGTGAATCGGGTCAGTTGCAAGCTGCTCGAAATGGAAAGCAGGGCGTTCTGTCGACGCATGAAAATCCCATGTGCAGAGAAGAACAACGGCACCACCAGCCACATGGACAGAAACCCCAGGAACAGGATCGCGCCCTGTCCCAGGACAGCGTTGATGGCAAACAGAATGTAGATCACGATAAAGACCGGCGTTCCAATCACGAACGAAGCGATCATCCACAAAACGGATAGCAGAAATGCCTGGAGCACTGCATCGCCGCGCACAGGCTGACCCTCGGGAGAGACCGTTGATGCCACCCAGCGGAAATAGATCCCGCCGCCCAGCCAGCCGAGGGAAGTCAACAGGGCCATCCAGCCAAACATGCTGATGAATGAATTCACCTGTACAATGGTGACTGCACCCAGGGGGGTGGTCAGTGGCTGGAGGCCGCTCATCAGGCTGGAAATTCCTATCGGGAAGGTACGCAAAATGGCCAGCAGGTTGAACTGATGCAGCCCAGACTTGTAGATTTCGAGCGCCTGGCTGAGGTCGGACGCCGAAAACCCGCTGCTGGCTCCCATTTGTTGAAAGTCTGCCAGCACGGGCTTGAACAACTGCTCCAGGCTCAGGTGCGGGCCCAACCAAAGCAGCAAGTCCAGCGCCAGCGGCAGCAGGATCACCGTCAGGTGCATGGTGACCGCATCGAAGCCCGCTTTTAGTGAACCGATTACGCCGGGAGGCGGAGGGAGAGTTTCAAATTTAGGTTTAGGAGCTTCCATAACCATTTAATTTTACCATACCGCCCAACGCATCCGCAAATCTGTTCTATGTTGGCTGACTGCCAACTTCAGCTTTGGCCCCATGCTGAAGGTCGGCAGCGCGGGTGCGATGGATCAGGTAGAGTGTGGAGGCAAATAAAATAATCGCCATTGTCTGGTGGATCAGGGCGACCACAATTTCAACGTTGAAGACAACCACGCTGATCCCGAACAGGATTTGGAGGCAGACCAGCCCCAGTAGGGCCAAGGCCGCCTTTTGCGCATCACGCGGGAGCCCGAACCTGCGCGCCGTTAAATAAACGATGCCTGCCATCACGAGCACCACGAACGCGAACCAGCGATGGATGAACATCACCGTCTGAGGCGTCTGGACCAGGTTCAGGGTCCAGGGTTGAAGCGCACTGAGCAGCCCCTTGGGGATCCACTGGCCCATCATCAACGGCCAGGTATTCGAGACGTGACCAGCTTTCAATCCGGCGGTAAAACCGCCATAGGCAATCTGCACCAGCAAGGCCAGGAAGGCGACCACAGCCAGTTTTGACGGTAGGGAGAACTTTGCCCGGCCTTCATGGAATCCGACGCCATGTCCGTAGGCCGTCCACAGGCTCAGGCCAAACAAGGTGAGCGCCAGGAATAAATGAGTGGTCAGCAGATAATGGCTGACAGCAGGTTGATCCTGCAGGCCGCTGGCAACCATGTACCAACCTGCGAAAGCTTGTACGATAAAGAGCATGCCCATGGCAAAGTACATGCCGAATTCCTTCCAGGGGATTCTCTTGGTGAACAGGAAGAAAAATACAGGGATGGCATAGACCAGCCCAACCGTGCGGGCCAGCAGGCGATGTATCCACTCGATGTAGAAAATATACTGGTACTCTTCCAGGGTCATGTTGTAATTGACCAGTTTGAACTCGGGGGTCAACCGGTATTTGGCAAATTCCTCCTGCCAGGCCTGCTGGCCAATGGGAGGAATAACGCCGCTAATGGGATTCCATTCAACAATGGACAGCCCGGAACGGGTCAGCCGCGTAAAGCCTCCCCACAAGACCAGGAAGGCAACGAAAAAAGCGAAAATGAAGAGCCAGATCATCACAGCCCGGTTTTGAGTTTTTGGCATAGGATCTCCAGTCAAATCGGTAAAAGCGGGTGGGATTATACTTCTCCTGGTTGAGGGCAGCATCCCCATTTTATAAAAGAAAAACACCGGGTGGCGACCCGGTATAGCTTGTCTGTTTCAATATCTAGCTGCTCTGAATCTTGGTCAGTAAATGACGATAGTCATCGGCGTTTGGCGGCCCCATCTGAATGATCTGGGTGATCACTTCGAGCGCTTCTTTTTTCTTCTTAGCTGTTAGCAGGGCTTCGCCCAATTTGTCCAGGCAGGCTATGGCTTCCTCAGTATGGCCTGTGCGATGCAGCTGGTTTGCCAGGATGCGCTGAAGCATGGGTTGGTCATCGTGATCTTTGATCAATTCGTTGAGGAATGGAATGATCTTCGAGTTCTGGCGATTGCTCTCGAGGTAGGCGATGAAGCTTTCCAGTTCGGCCATGGCTTGTTGCTGCTGGCCCATCCGTAAATTCAATTCCACCAGTTGCTTGCGGACTGTCTCGTCATTGGGGCGCAGGGTGCGGATCTGCTCAAAGACGCGCATGGCTTGTTTCCAGTCCAGGCGCTGCAAGTCAATATCAGCCATGCGCTGCAGGATGTGTACGTTCCAGGCGCGGTCCGCGTTGGATTGCTGGACGACACGCAGGGCGGTGGTGTATGTCTTGCGTGCCATATCCAATTCGGCCAACCGGTAGTAGATGTCAGCCAATTCAAGATATTCGTTGACGGCGTCATCCACCTGGCCGCGTGAGACAAGCAGGTCAATTAAACGGGTACGGGCTACCTGGTCCATCGGCGATAGCTGGATGACGCGCCGCAGCAATTTGGTGGCCTGACCGACCTCTCCGCGGACGCTATAGGCTTCAGCCACCACGCTGAATTTTGCGATTGCATCCTGGTTGCGGCCATCCTGGATCAGCAGGTCGCCGATCAATGTGTGAATTGGTAAATAAGCGGGCGCGTGTCGAATGGCATCAAAGGCTTCATCCATGGCGGAGCGCAGCATGCCCATGCGCGCCAGTTGGTGAATACGGTTGATGGACTCAAGAACCTGGCTCGATTGGGCTTGCAGAAGCACTTCCGCCAATGGGAGAGGCACGTCGCTGTCCTGCTTGGGCATTTCCTCACGGGATTTGTGAAGCTGGTCGCGCCAGTCCGGGCGCATCAGCAGGCTATCAATGTTTTCGCACAGGCGGCGGCTGGCATCATCATCCGTCTGGTTGCGCTGGTCTTCGATCAGTGGCTCGTATAACTGGCGGATCTCGTCGGCTTGCTCGGCGGGCACCATCATCGCGTCGGCCATTTTCAGGGCTTCAAGATATTCGGGCGCGGCTTCCCTGACCTGGCCCTTTTTTGAGAGAATTTGTCCTTGCAGCAATCGTGCTCCCAGCCCATAATCGTTGTGTTTGACGGCGTGTTGTAAACAGCGCTGTGCGCTTTCGAGCCGATCGCCCTTCGTGCGCAGCAGTCCCAGGAGAAAATACAAAGAGGGATGGCTGAAACCGGCTTCCAGGGCACGGTCGAGTTCCTCGGCAGCTTGAGCATCCTGACCTTTCGAGAGGGCGTCAATGGCCTGACCCAGATGCATGACAACCTTGGTCTGCTCGGCCTGTTGCATGGTAAGTTGTCCCGTGCCTTTGACGATGGCTGCCAGGCCGCGTCGTTCCTGGGCGGCTGGGGTGTCGTCGGAGTACTCGAAGAGGATCTCCGCCAGTTGAGATAACGCTTTTTGGCGCGCCTCAGCCACCGGGTCAAGGCCGGATGCGGTAGCCTGCTTTGGCTTCTGTAATTGCTTGATCTGCGCCATGAGGATCGGCCCGGTCCCGCCTTTGCCGCGCACAGGTTTTGGAAGCAATTGGCCGGCCCTGAGCAATGCCTGGGCCTGCCTGGCTTCTTGACTCTGCGGAACAAGTTGAATAGCCTTGTCCACCAACTCCTGGGTTTTTTCAATGTTACCGCTGCGCTGGAAGAGGCTGGCTACAGCCAGATATTCGGTGGCAGCCTGCTGGTTATGACCAAGTTTTTCGTGGACGAGAGCCAGGCGCGAGTGAGCGGCTGCATGTTCCGGGCTGAGTGTGGTGACACGTACCCAGTTCTCGATGGCTTTATCAACATCGCGCTGGTTTAGATAAAGCTCGGCCGCACGCATGGCAGCATCAACAGCGGTTTTCAAGTCCCCAAGACGTTCGGAAAGCTGGGCCACTCTTTCAACGGGGATCGGATCGTCGGGTGACTTCCTGGCAACTTGCAGGTAGATTTGAAGGGCCTCTTCAACGTGTGCAAGCTGATAAAGCGCCAGCGCGAGGCTGTTGAGTGCCTTTGGGTGATCGGGGAATTCCTGCAAAGCCCGGCGATAAGCTATAACAGCTTTATCCCATTCCTGGTCCCAGGCAGCCGAGTGGCCTTCGTTCATTGCTTTTTGGAAAACGTCTTCTCGTCCGGGCATAGTGGTTTGAATTGTACCGCTCCAGCGCGGTTTGTGCGGCGTTCACAACGCTATTTTAATCTTTACGTGATTGATTGTGAACCAGGTTCAATACCTGCATCTCGCCCCAACTTTGCCCTGAACGGGCCTCGGTGGAAAGCGGGATGCTCAAGGGGTAGGTTGTCTCCATCGTCTCCTGCACGACGCGGGCGGTCTTTTCCACCTCTTCCTGCGGGCATTCGAGCACGAGTTCATCATGGACTTGCAGGAGCATTTTGGATTGCAGCCCGGCTTCCTTCAACGCGGCTGGAATGCGCAGCATGGCCAGTTTCATAATGTCCGCGGCGGTGCCTTGAATGGGCGCGTTGATGGCCTCGCGCTCCTCCCGGTTCTTCACTGCCACGTTCAACTTGCTTTGCAGGGCGGGGAAGTAGCGGCGGCGGCCCAGCAGGGTTTCCACGTAGCCTTGTTTCCTGGCCAGTTCGCGGATGCCGTCCAGGTATTTCTTGATGCCGGGGAATTGTTTGAAATAGGCCTTGACGAAATCCTCGGCCTCCGCCAGCGTGAGTTCGGTCGAACGCGTCAGGCCAAAGGCAGACATGCCGTAGATGAGGCCGAAGTTGATGGCTTTGGCATGGCGACGCATCTCTTTCGTCACCGCTTCCAATGGGACCTGGTAGATGGCTGCCGCGGTCGTCGCGTGGATATCCTGCCCGGCGCGGAAGGCCGCTAACATGCCCTCGTCCCCGGCCATGTGCGCCACGATGCGCAGCTCGATCTGCGAGTAGTCCACCGAAAGCAGGACATTTCCTTTGGCCGCAATGAACCCGCTGCGGACGCGGCGTCCCTCCTCCGTGCGGATGGGAATGTTTTGCAGGTTCGGGTTGGACGAGGATAACCGCCCGGTTACCGCTCCCGTCTGGCTGTAAGAGGTATGCACGCGGCCGGTCTGGGAATCAACGGCAGTGGGCAAGGCATCCACGTAAGTGGATTTGAGTTTAGATAGCTCGCGGTGCTCGAGTACCAGGTCCACCACGGGATGCTTGCCGCTCAGGGCCTCGAGTACCTCGGCAGACGTCGAGTAGTGACCGCTGGCTGTTTTGCGGCCACGGTCAGGCGGCTCGAGCCGCAGCCGATTGAACAGGATATCCGAGAGCTGTTGGGTCGAGTTAATATTAAAAACTTTGCCAACCAGATCAAAGACCTGTTTTTCAATGCCCGCCATGCGGTCTTGCAGTTCGGCTGACATGCTGGCAAAGAACGGCAAGTCGAGCAGGACGCCAGTCATT
>JAKANW010000183.1 GCA_021823555.1 Chloroflexota bacterium | reverse complement strand
GGATTCCGAATCGGTAAAAGTTCCCGATACCGCCACAGATCGAAGGGGCGGCTGGCAAGCTGCTGGAGGAAGGTCTCCGCCATGGTGTGGTAGTCGTATTCTGCCTCGCGCCATTGGCTGTTGCAACGCGGGCAATTAATCGAGCTTGGATAATATTCTGCGGTATGACCACAATCCAGGCATTTGATCGCAAATGACACAGAAGTCTTGCTCCTTTTATCTTGGTTTGATACGCTTTAAGGCGTGTTCAATTTGGGCAATTAATTCCTTGTCGCTTAAGGCGCTCTTGCTGATCAAGTGTTGCCCGAATTCTGTGAGCTGCTTGTGTTGCTCCGCTGTCAGGTCGCCCCCGCTGACGACGATCACGGGGATTTCGCTCAAACGGCGGTCGGCGTGCATTCTCTCCAGGATCTTGAAGCCGTCCATTTCCGGCATGAACAGGTCGAGGATCACGGCTTGAGGCGGCTTGGTGGTTAATATTTCCCAGCCTCTTCCGCCTCCCTGGGCCAGGGTGGGTTTATAGCGTCCCTGGTCGTTCAGCATTTTGCCCATCAGGTTGAGATCATTGGGATCATCGTCAATGACCAGCACCTCTTGAATTGACCCGTCGGTGTTCAGACGGTTGAGTGCTTGGACCATGTCCTCTTCCAAAATGGGCTTAACCAGGTAATCTGCCGCGCCGAGGTTGAAACCGCGTTCCTGTTCCTCGATAATGCTGCAAATGATCACCGGCGTTTCGCGCGTTTCTGGGTTGGACTTGAGCGCGGTGAGTACCTGCCAGCCGTCATAGCCGGGCATCATAATATCGAGGGTAACGGCAAAGGGCTTAAGCTCGGTGACGCGCTGTACGGCTTTTGATGGATCGGTCAGGGCAAGGACTTCATAACCGGCCTGCTTCAGGTAACGCTCATACAGACTAATGACCTGTGGATCATCGTCAATTGCCAATACCAGCCTTCCGCTCCCATCGGTAATTTCCGCGGCCTGGTGGTAGATGGGCAGCGTAAAGTAGAAGGTGCTGCCCTGGCCGGGCGCACTGTGAACGCCGATCTCTCCGCCGTGCATGTGAACCAAGCGTTGGGTGATGGACAATCCTAGACCGGTGCCGCCTGTTTTTCGGGTGGGCGAATCGTCCACCTGTGAGAAGGGTTGGAAGAGTTTGCCCTGGTCTTTTTCATCAATTCCGGGACCGGTGTCGGTAACGCTGATCAGCACCTCGGGTTGTCCAGCCTGGCTATTTTCAACCACTGCGCTGACCGTGATTTCACCTTCATCAGTAAATTTAGCAGCATTGGAGAACAGGTTGATTAACACCTGGCGGATACGGATTGGGTCTGCGTTTACATGCGGCAGATCATCGCTGATATTTTTCACTAGGCGGATGGGTTTATCCTTGACCAGACCCACAGCAGTGGACATGACACTGTTAATGACATCTGGCAGGTTGACCTCATCGAAAGCCAGTTCCATCTTGCCGGCTTCGATCTTGGACAGATCGAGAATGTCGTTGATCAGGCCCAGCAGGTGTTGGCCGGAATTGTAAATGGCGGTCAGGTCGCTTTGCTGAAGTTCGGTGATGGGGCCATCTATTCCTTTGAGGATAACGCGTGAGAACCCGATAATGGAGTTAAGAGGCGTTCGCAGTTCGTGGCTCATGTTTGCCAGGAACTGGGTCTTCATGCGGTCAATCTCTCGCATTTCCTTCACCGCTTCCACGGAAAGTTCATACGAGCGGGCATTATCAATGGCGATGGCGATCTGGTCGGCCAGGCTTTGGAGCACGGCAATGTCATCTTCCGAGAAAGCGTCTACCTGTGTTGACTGAATGTCCAATGCACCGATGTTTCGATTGCCGACGCGCAGGGGGATCGCAATTTCTGCCTTAGTTTCAGGCAGGAGCGGATTTGGCTTGTGCGTGGAACTGAACGCTGTGTTATTTACTACAATGGCTTGACCGTTTTGCGTGGCTTCACCGACGATGGAGGTCGAACCGACTGGCAAACTATGTTTTCGCTCTTTCATGGCCCTGCCAGCTTCCCCGGTTGCCTCTTGAAGGTTGGCATTGAAGCCGGTCTCTTCAACGATAAAGATGGCTGCGTGGTAGTAACCAAATCGTTCGATGACCAGGTTCACAGTCCGGGTAAAGAGTGTGTTCAAATCGAGGGTAGATGTGATCAGGCGGCTGATCTCCGCTGAAGCGGCCAGGTAGGCATTGCGTCTTTGCAGTGCATCCTCTGCCCGCTTGCGGTCTGTGATGTCATGATGGACGGCAAGGAAACCAAGGATATTATCCTTTTCATCCAAAATTGGGCTATTTGTGCCAGCGATGGAGACTAGGCGGCCGTCTTTTCTTCTATTTACAATCTCGCCAGTTATAGTTTGTTTTGCAAGCAATGTGTTCCAGAAATCCTTGTATTGTTCCTTGCTCATTAACCCAGATTGGATAATACGAGGATTCTTGCCGATGACTTCTTGCGATTTGTGTCCATAAACAGTTTCGAAAGCGGGGTTGGCATAGATGATATTTCCATTTATGTCCGTCATGAAGATTGCATCGCCGGAGTTTTCGATGCCGAGTTTGAATCTTGCCAGGTTCTCCTCGGCTTTCTTGCGCTCGGTCACATCGTAGAAGGCAGTGAGCAAGGCAGGCCGTCCTCCAAAGGAAAGAGGCTGCATATTGACCAGCATCCACAAGGGTGAGCCATCAGTCTTTTTCACGGCTAGTTCGTAGTTGCGCAGGAAACCATCGTGACGCAATTGCTCCAACATCGGTCGGCGGTCGCCTGGGTTGACGTAGAAATCGGGAGTTTGATGTCCCACCAGTTCTTCTTTTGTGGTTCCGAAAGCGGACCCAAGTTGATCGTTGGCGAACAGGATAATGCCGTCGTCCACTCCGCTGATGAGAATAGGCACAGGGACGGTTTCGACAATGAGCCTTAGCCGCTCTTCCGTTTCCGAGAGAATTTGCTCGTTACGTTTGCGCTCTGTGATATCGCGTGCGACCCAGAAGACAAGGCCTTCGTCCAGCTTCGATAAGCTGGCAAGGAACCAGACCCTCTCGTCTCCTATTGGCAGTTCATATTCCATTTGGGTTGTCTTGCCGGTCTCCAGCGTTTGTCGCACGGCCTCTTTTAGGCGGAGGGCAGTCTCCCGAGGCATGACATCTTCCATCAACTTTCCAAGCAATTCCTCTGGCGGACGAATCAAACGAGAGGGGTTGGTCGGGGCGATACGAACATACCGGCCATCCTGGTCCACAACCAAAACTACATCTTCCATGGACGAGAACAGGGCGCGCAGGTCGGCCTCAGATCGCGCCAGGGCTTCTTGCGCTTGTTTGCTTTCCGTAATATCGCGCTCCAGTCCCATGAAGCCGATCAGTACCCCTTGGTTGTTGCGGACGGGTAGGATGGTTTGATCTACGGTATAAAGTGAACCATCCTTGCGCTTGTTGATAATTTCGCCTTGCCAGATGTCGCCAGCCAGGATCGTCGCCCACAGTTGAGCGTAAAATTCCTTTGACTGGTGGCCGCTGTTTAGAATGCGCGGCGTTTTGCCAATGACTTCTTCGGGGAGGTAGCCTGTCATTTTCGTGAACGCCGCGTTGACCTGGATAATGTTTCCGTCCAGGCCGGTGGTGACAATCGAGTCGTTGCTCGACTGAATTGCCTGGTTTAGCTGCTGAACTTCCTGGAATAGACGTGTATTTTCGATGGCTGTTGCCATCTGGCGCGTTAGCGTAAGATAGGGGCGGATGTCTTGTTCAGTAAATTCACGCTTCTCCTGCGTGGTTTCAAGCAACAACCAGCCCAGCAGGGTTTGGCCAAAGATGGGAAGGATGGCGGCTGATTTTACGCCAAGGTATTGGAATGCCGTGCGCGTGGTATCGTCCACAGCGGTGGGGCTGCCAAAATCCTCAACGATCAACATGGAGCCATCCATGGTTTTTGTGATCGCCGGAATTTGTCGGGGAGTGAAACGGTTGTCAATAAAGCGTGACTCCATCCCAAAACGATCCCAGACGCTTTTGACGTGAGCCTGAAATTCATTTTCGTGCTTTTCCGCGGCTGCGAGCACGATGCGATCCAGGTTGGTCCGGTCCAGAGTTTCAACAACACTGGTGAAAACATCTTCATCATTGCGCGCAATGGCTATGGCGCGGCTTGCATCATACAGGTGGCCCACTTGTCGCAGTGCAGTTTGTGTTTCTTCAAACAGGTGGGCATTTTCTACGGCAGTGGCGATCTGGGAACAGATAGTCTCTGTCAGGGTGATTTCATTCTGGGTGAAGGGGCGGTTGGGTTCGGTGATATGCAGACCGACCATTCCCATTACTTCCCCTTTGGAAATAATTGGGACAATTGCAAGAGTGAGGGTGCCCTCCTGGTCCGTGACAGATTTCATTGTTTGCGGAAGCGGCTTATGCGGTACATCCGTGATGATTACTGTCTTGTGGTTTTCGATGATGGAGCGCAGGATGGGATTTGACGGGAGCGGATGGACTGACCCGATCACATTTTGTGTTTTTGCCCCAGATTGGCAATATTCTGCCATCACGATGATCGCCTCGCGCTCTGGAACAAAGAAGGCTATGGTGGTTACTCCCAGCGACAATGCGCGGTTGATTTCTTCGGCCACATCGAGCAGGTTTTTCTGTATGTCCAGGGAGGCCGAGGCTTTTGTCACCACGCGGTTGATGACTGCCAGCTCCTCAGCGCGATCCTCCACGCTGCGGAAAAGGCGTGCATTTTCTATGGCAAACCCAACCTGGATGCCAATAGATTGAGCAAGGTCAATCAGGCGGGGCTCCAGGACCTTTGGGGCGGAATTGAACATACAAATCGTTCCGAGCGCGCGCCCTTTAGCAAATAATGGGACGCCAAGATAGGAATAAATACCATTTGTGATCAAACCGCTGACATCCACAGGGGCGCCATCGCGCAGATCGTTGATTGCCAGGGTCTCTTGAGTGTTAAAGACATGCTCACAAGGAGTGCCGCCTAATCCGTGTTTTGTGAGCCATTCAGTCATTGGCTCCGGCAAGTTTTGGTGGACAGATAGCTTCAATGTCCCTGTCTTGTCGTCAAATAGCGAAACAAGACCTCCACTTAGACCAATGATATCCAGTGTTTGTTGCAAAACATGAGTAAAGAGTTGCTGAATATCAAGGATTTGACTGGCGCTTGAAACAATTCGGTTGAGCGCTGCCAATTCATCTGCGCGTTGTTGGGTTTCCTGGAACAGATGCGCGTTTTCGAGCGCCAGCGATAATTGATCTGTTACCTGCTTGACCAGCAATTGCTCGTCGGAACTCCAGGTGTGCGGACTATCATTGGAAATGGCGTGAATGGTCGCCCAGTTGGTTTGGTCCAACGGAAATGCCAGCGAAAGACTGGCGGGAGCATCCTGGGTACCTTTGTCAACGACAATGGATTCCACCCTTTGTGTTATTGCCTGCTGGGCAGCGGGTTTCAGGGCGCGAGTCAGCTTGGGTTCGAACGGAATAGGTTTAAGCACCGTGGTCTGCTTCTTCGATTCGCGCGGGACCCTTGAGAGGCGGTCGGGCCGGGCAGGGGCTTCCTCCCGTTTGATCCCCTCAAACAGCGTATCAATACGCTTGTTGAGCTTCTGCTTTTTCTTTGGCATATTCAACCAACTCCTGGGCCATAACGCGATATTGTAATGAGCCGCGCGTGTTTGGCCTGTATTGCGTAATCGGCAATCCGGCGATAGGGCTTTCGCGCAACTTTGTATCTATTTCAATAACAGTATTGAAGACCCCTTCCCCAAATGTGCCGCGCAATTGGTCGCTAATGTTGCGATGCGTCCGGTTGCGGCGATCAAACATGGTGATGAGAATCCGGTATGCCAGCTCGGGGTTGCTTTCCAAGCGTACCCGGCGAATTATGTTCATCATGTTGCGCAGGGCATAAGCCGAGAAATACTCTGCCTGCGTAGGGATGATCAGCAGGTCGGCGCTGCTCAGCGCGTTCAGGGTGATGGCACCCAGGGCTGGCGGACAATCAATGAGGATGTAGTCGTAATCGAGAGGCCCGGCATTTTTTATTGCGCGTCGCAGCGTGGTGGTGTATCCTGTGCGCACAGGCAGGAATTGTTCCACCGTCTCGATCTTGGAATTACAAGGGATGATATCTAGGCTATCCACATCTGTGACATGACGAGCTTTCATCAATGGCGCAGCCTCGATCAGAATGTTGCTGGCTGTAATTTCGTTTTGACCCACTTCGAGGCCAAGCGCGAGACTCAG
>JAKANW010000182.1 GCA_021823555.1 Chloroflexota bacterium | reverse complement strand
TCCGATCTAAACGGCGGATTGAGCGGCGAGCGAGTTGGCGGCACGATCCAGCTGCGCGGCAAATTCGTAGGGGATGGAAGGCTGCAAGCTGGCCCCATTGCTGTATGAATCGCGCTCATAAGCCATCAGCACACGCGAGCCGTCGGGCGCGTCCCACCAGAATTCGGCGGGCTGGTCATCGGGACCACGCCAGAGCGAGATCACGTCAATGCCGAAGCCGCGCATCAATTGCGGCATCTGCCCGAAGTGGCCGAACGAATCGGGCATGTAGCCGATCATCATCTTCGGCCCGAACTGGCGGGCGGTACGGTCGCCTTCGAGCAGGTTGCGGATGTGCGCTTCGGGGCTGACCAAAAACATATCCGGCAGGATGTGCCAGGGGCCGACCAGGATGCGTCCCTCGCGGATGTGTGCTCGCAGGCTGGATTTCCTGTCAGGACGCATGAGCAGGTAATCGTCCAGGATGATCGTCTGCCCGTCGAGCATGAAGAACTTGTAGCTTTTATCCTTTTCCAGTAAATCGAGTAATCCGTCAACCAGGTGGACCAGTTTCAACCGGAATTGTTGAAAGGTGCGATACCACTCACGATCCCAGTGAGTGTGTGATACGACGTGCAGTGTTCTCATCCATGCTCCTGTGTCAGTTGTAAAAGGATTTCCCGCCAGTGTGGGAAGATCAGTAGATGCGCCTCGCCCTCACAAACGTGGGTTTGGCAATTGGGGATTCTACCAGCAAGATGGCGCGCCATTTGGACCGGCGCGGCGCGGTCACTGGTGCCATGCCAGATGTGGAGCGGGACGCGGATTTTTTCCAGCGGAAGATGCCACGGACGCGTCAGCAAGCGCGCCTCCCAGGCGTGACCCTGGGTGCCGTTGCAGAAGGCCTCGACTGTGCTGGCATAACAGACTTCACGGACCGCGGCCTGTTTCCATAATTCCGCATCGGCGCGTGGGCGTGTAGCTGCCCCCCGCTCCATGATCTTTTCCGGCCGCCGATGCCCATCCCGATAAAAGGCCCAGATGAGTGCCCTCCACAATGGCCAGGGAACGTACCGTCCAACGCGAAAGCCCATGTGATTCAAGCCATCCATGCGCTCGAGCGCGCTCGACGAATCAATTGGCCCCACGCTGCAAACCAGCGCCGCGGCTGTGACGCGTTCAGGCAGAGCATACGCGCAGGCTGCCGCGTATGGCCCGCCACCGGAATGACCTGCGACTGCGAATGAACCCAGATTCAGCGAATCAGCAAGCAGACCAACATCGTGCGGCCAGTCTGCAATATGGCGATTCGGTTGGAAGGTGGAAAGTCCGTACCCGGGACGATCCACGGTGATCAGCCGGACGCCTATTTCGCTGGTAATCTCATCGGATGAACGAAATATCCGCGAGCCGGGTATTCCGTGAAAGAGAAATATCGGCTTGCCGTGCGGGTTGCCATATTCGGCGTAAGAAATAGTGCGGTTATCTTTGAGTATGATTTGCATTAGCCCTTATCCTCGGCCCTTCTCCCAAGTCGGGAAGGAAGGAGCCGGCAGGCCTCCAATATTGATCTGGGTGTGTGGAACCGTCCCGGAGGTGAAATTCGCGGCAAAATACTCCTGCCTTGTTGTTTGGAATGATACCAGCGGATTTGTACGTCATCAACAGTAAATTTTCGTTGCTTTTTATTTCTTGGGGTCGTATACTGGCGCTACAAATCTCGATACAATCCTGCGGGAAGGAGAAGTCTCTATGAAAAATACCGGTGCTGGCTGGGACTCTTGGTGGTATCGAATCTTTGTGATCGGCGGTCTGCTGCTCGTGGTTGTCAGCGTCATCCTGGCAGTCATTATGGACCCGGTGGGGAAGCTTGGCCTGCGGGTGGGCGGGATCGAGATCGCCGTCTTCCTGGTCCTGTTGCTGGCCTACTGGTGGGTGCAGATTGGCCTGCGCGACTATGGAACGACCAAAGCGCCAGTTGCAGACAAAAAGCCGGATGTGAACGATCTGAGCGTCTTACAAAGCTGGTCGGTGCTCTCGTCAGTGATGATCGTCCAGGCCGGAGATGTCGAAGAGATGAGAAAGCTGGAACGCGCCAGCCGTGTAACACTTTTGATCTGGTTCGGCTGGGTGACAATCCTGGTTCTCTTTCCCGTGCTTGGGTTGGGCCTGCCCTATGCGCTTGGATTGATCACTACGAACCAATTTGGACTGGGCGTCTACGCCTTTATGGGCTTTCTTGCCCTGACGTTTGTCCTGATCGTCTTTTTGCCGCATCGCGCCGCAAGGGTCAACGAATCGATTCTCCTGACTCCGCTGGGGCTGAAATTGGTCCGGACTCCCGAAGCGGCGCTTACACCAGGTCTCAGCGGACCCCGGACCGGCGTACGCGGCGCGACCGTGATGGAAGGCAGTCGTCATGGCCGGCCAGTGCGGATTGTGGTCCAGTCCGGTACGACGACCATGACCGTCGGCGGGGCCGTCCCGAGTTTCGCCATCCACAGCCGGGCAGGTAAACTGACCGCCGAAGGCGGCGCGCCGCAGGCTATCCAGCGGGCGATCAAGGGTTTGCGCAAGGCCAAACGTTGGGAAGGGCTGGAGCTGAGCGGCAGTGCGCAGGGCATCCAGGCCACACGTCGCAGCCGGGGCCAGAATATGTGGCTGTATGATCTGTGGTTGAGCGAGCGTATTCTCGATGAGGCGCAAGTTTAGAGCGCTCGAATAACATTGGATGCGAAGGCGGTTGAGAGGGAAGGGTAGGGGATGGGTGAGGGCTAGAGTTTCACTTTTTCCCTTGTCAACTCTTCCGCTTCTCTCAGGGCCGCGTCTCGGATCGTGATCGGGAACCGTCCATGCAGCGGACTGATGCGCGCGCCGAGCGCGGTCGAGGCCCAGACGATCCGTGCCAGCGGACGCAGGCCGCCGGTTAATTCAGCCGCGGCTTTCAATTCGTCCAGCGTGGCCTGGTCCCAGCCGCCAAACAATCCATAGAAGAAAAGATAAACTGGGAAGGATGGCAGGATGCCGATGAAGAAGATCAGCACACTGGTCAGTTGGTCATCCTGCCAGATAAAGCCTGTCAGCCAGCGCAGCAGGAGATAATGCGCCGCGGCCGCCAGGATGGGAGCGGCCAGCGACTGCCAGACATAAAACTTTTGCGGGAAGCATACTTTGTGGTTCACAAAGTATGCAACGATATCCTTGGTCAGCAATCCGACAAAGTAAGCAATGATCAAGGCGATGATCTGGAAGCGCTCGATCAAAATCCAGGCCAGGGTGATGCGAATACATTGTTCACCAAGCACCAATGCGGATTTCAGGTAGGGCCGGTTTGCGCCCAGTTGAACGTTATCGCCCACCCACGATGGATACTGGATCGCGCCCCAAATGACGAGAGGGATCACGTAAACGGCAGCCCGCTCGAATTCCATGCCTGAGGCGCCCAGGATGAACCGGTCTGCCACTGCCAGCAGGACCGCGCCGAGGAAGGCGCTGATCATCCCGCCGTATTTGTAGCCCATGACCGAGTAATACTGGCTGAGCAATTTGCGCCCGTTCGATATGGATTCCGAGATGGCCGGCATGGCTGCATCGTACAGTGTATTCATCACATTAAAGGCAAAGACGAAATTTTGTGCCAGCCCCCAGTTCCCCCAGATCTCCGCATAATTCACCAGCCGCGCCTGCGTGATCCAGATCTCGCCTGCCTGTCCCGCCGACCAGGCAGCGGAGCCAAGCATTTCGAACACGCCAAACTTGAAACTGGTCTTGATCACTTCCCAATCGAAGTGCGCCAGGAACAGGACGCGTGCGTTATAGCCAATGCGCTTATACAGCCACAGCCCGAGCAGGAACGTGAGCAGTTCAGCCGCGTAAGCCGCGATGCCCAGCCCGAACAGTCCGCCCATCGCGCCGCCGTATATCGGGTTCGCTTTCCCCCAGGCGTACATCAACCCCACGATGATCGGTTGAACAAGCACGGGGATGAACACGTTCAAACCGAGGTCAAGCACGCGTGCATAATCCTGCCGTTGAAAACCGTTGAGTGCGTGGCGCATCACTTGATAAAAACCGGGGATTTGAATGAATGAGTGAATGATGACGCTCCACGCATACAGCGCGTAGGCCGAGCGCGGCGCCAGCGTGCTGGCCAGCCCGATCACCAGCGCGACCTGCACCGCGCCCGAAAGCAACTGCCACCACACGAACATCTGACCGTATTGAATGCCCTTCTTGGGATCATGTACGCGGTATTGCGAAAGATATTTGATAAACGCCACGCTCGTGCCCATGTCGAAGAAATACCAGGCCAGGTTGAAGAACTGTGTCACGCGTCCCCAGATACCAAGCGCTTCAGCGGAAGGCAGGATATAAACGGGCAGGATCAAGTTCTGATAGATGATGAGTGGGATAAAGAGCACCAGCCCCAGACTCAACGCGACCAGGAAGCCGCTCAATGGGCGATGGAAGCCGATGTCCTCCCACTCGGTCGCTCCTTCCCGGACTTCAAACCTGGTTCTGTCCGAAACGATTTGGTCCAGCGCCTCCGGGTGAGCCAAACTATAGCGCCGCACGAGGAAGAATGCGGCGAGAGACGTGACGATCATCAGCCCCATCACGAGCCATAACAAGTTTCGCTGGAACGTATGCGGGACAGGCGAGTCAGGCCAATCCGCGAACGAGGCATAGCTGCTGCCGGCCGCGCGCCGCGAGAGTTGATAGATCATGTAATTGAAATAAGCCCACTCCTGGATCTGCGGATTGAAACCATCCGTGAGAAATGCGTTGATGACGAAGTCTTTCCCGCCGCGTGCGCTCCAGGCGATCCATTCACCATCCTCATATCCAACCACCAGCGGCTGGACGGACGAGATCGGTGTGGTGACGGCATACCGTTCGCGGACCTGCGGCGCGCCATTCCAGACAATTTCTGTCAATAGCGGATCTTCCACACCCTTCAAGTTGGTTGGGCTGACCGGGTCGGTGCGTTTTTCGAATGTCAGTGGATAACCGAGCAGCGCGCTGGCCTGTTCCTGGGTCGTATCCGGGCCGAGGATCAGCACCAGTCCCGCTTCACCTGCCTGGATGCGCTGTGCGATGTGGGCGTCATCCGGGATGACCCCGTTCAAGACGAAGACGTTGGCTTGGGCCGCGTCGTTCGTCAGGATTACCGGGTATTGATCTTTTACCAGCGTCAGGGCCTGCCTGACGGAGTCTGTTGGCCCGGCGTAATAAACAAACATCGAGCTGTCTGCGTGAGCAGGCGTGACGAAGAGAAGGAGTATGGAGAGAATGGCGAGCGCGGGGAAGAGTCTTTTCATGGATTAACCTTTTTAGCCACGAATTAGTTTTTGCCGCGGATTACGCGGACTGCGCCGATTTTTCTCTTGCGCGGACGATTCGGCGATGTTGCAAAGATTCTGTTCCAAAGTTCAAATGTAGTGTATGGGCAGTCTTGCCTGTTGTTCAAATGCGATGCCGCATAAAACAAGTTTATGTGCCCGTGCAACTTGATAGACAGCTTCGAGAAATCCGCGGCTAAGACTCCAATCCATTCTTGCGGATCACATTTGCAAACCACCTGCCGCTGTCCTTGATGGTTCTCTTCAATGTCTTGTAATCCACGTATACCAACCCAAAACGCGGACCATATCCCAGCGCCCACTCGAAGTTATCGGTCAATGACCAGTGGAAATACCCCTTGACCGGAACCCCATCCTGAATGGTGCGATGCACTTGCGCGATATGACTTTCAAGGTAACGGATCCTGCGTTCATCGCGGACGCGTCCATCGAAGTCGAGTCCATCCGGCACGGGCACGCCATTTTCCGTCACCAACAATTCCGGTATCTGACTCCCCTCTCCCGATGTCGGGAGAGGGGCCGAGGGTGAGGGTCTTAAATAATCTTTCCATACGCGCATCAGGATTTCATAAATGCCTTCGGGGAAGATTTCCCACATGCCCGAATACTCTTTGCCCTCCGGGAATGTCTGGCTGGCAGCCACGAGCGGGAACTTGGCATCGTGTTTCATCACGGAGCGCGAATAATAGTTGACGCCCAGCAGATCGAGTTGCCTGATCTTTTCCAAGTCGCCGGCCTTGATGAGCGATGAGGACAGCATTTTGCCAAGCGCAAATTCCTGGATGGGAGTTGTCCCTTTGAGCAGTGGGTCCAACACGGCGCGGTTGAGAATGGCATCCGTGCGGCTGGCGGCCTCGCGATCTTTTTTCGATTCGGAGGCTGGGTAAATCGGATTGAGATTCAGCGTGATGCCAATCTTGACCGGTTGTTT
>JAKANW010000181.1 GCA_021823555.1 Chloroflexota bacterium | reverse complement strand
AGAGACGGCCCGTTGATGTATTCCATCACGATGTAGGGACGTTCCTCCACCACATCGTAATCGTAAACCTGGATGATGTTGGGGTGACGAAGCCCGGCCACGACACGCGCCTCACGCTGGAAGCGCTCGAACACCTCGCTGTTTTCCTCGAGGTAGCCGTGCAGGAATTTCACCGCCACCGGTCGTTCGAGCGAAATGTGCGTGCCAAAGTAAACCTCTGCCATGCCGCCGCGGCCAAGCAGCTTTTCGATGCGCACTTTCCCGATGGTTTTTCCAATCCAGACAGACATGGGACGAATTATACCTGTTTTAAAAAAGGTGGACGATCATTTTTTCGAAAAAACTGCTTTCCTCATGGTCCATCCAATCAGAATTGACGCGAACAGTGCCTGGGTAGGAATATTAGACGAAGGGGGGGAAGCGGAATTTACTGGAAGTGGAAGTGTCGGGATGGGTTGTGTGGGAATCGGGAGAGTAGGAGGAGGAAGTGTGGGAAGCGGGATAGTAGGCGGGGGTAAGGTTGGCAAAGGCAACGTTGCGGGGGGTGAAGTTGGAGTTAATGCATTCGCGCTGGATGTAGGGGATGTAGTTGATGTAGGTGAGATTGGATTGTTCCGATTGAAGGCAGGAGTGACGGTCGGGGCAGGCGGCATCACCCGATCTTGCCCAAACAGGATGATCATGTCTGCCATGTAATAGGCATGCTCGTATGCCGTCAACACACCGGCTTCGCCCAGGATGGGCGACACCTCATCGTCTCCATTAAGGTCTATGCCGTTGAGTAATTGGCCTGCTATTTCCCCGGCTTGCCAAATCGGCTCACGGAGGGATTCATCGAAAGGACTTCGTGAGATCGCGGCCAACAAATCGCGCAATTGGTTCGCCCAAATTTCCATATTCTGGATCGAGATTTTTACGCGTCCGCCATGGAGGATCAGATCGGCAGGCGCATCGTTTGCCCGCATTGCTAAATCTGTATGGATTAAGACACCGTCTCCATATCCGGGATTATCTCCGTTCAATAACAATCCAAAGCCATCGCCGGGGTCCACCACGACTCCATCTTCGTTCCAGTCGTTATGCCATTCGGTAGACTGATTTCCGGCGATCAGGTTCAAGGCCGCTTCCGCGTCGGCGCGCATGTTAGCCTCATCGCCCGCTTCGAAGGAGGCGATCATGGCATCAATCTGCTGATCGACCATGCTGATATTTTTCTTTAAACCTTGGACAAGGCTTGTTTCTTCGGGCGCGGATGGAAATGAAACCAACAAATGGCGGATGTGTTCGAGGGCATCTTTTGGTATGCCTGACGAATACACTATCTTTCCAGGGGAGGATGGATTGGGATCGGATAATGGCTCTAGCGAAATTTGCATCCGGCTAAAGCCTTCTAATAAATTGCGATGTTGTCTGTCCACGAAATCAAGAGTGGCTGCACCATCCTGGTCAAGAAGCAACTTGCCGACACTGAGAAGGCCGGTTCCGTCATCCGTAACAAGCCAAACCTCATATTGACTCCCATTATTTGGCGGGGGCATCTTGTGGACGGATACAGTGACCCCATCCAAAACGCCTTCGACATCGCGAAATCGTAGAACGCCGATCGAGGATCCTTCCGCATCGCTTTGTGCGGCGTTTGAAGATAGTGTTTCAGCCGCCGTTGACGAATCTATCGCGAACGGTTCGCCCGTAGAAGGCGGATTCGTTGGAGGGGCAAAGAGAAGACTCCGCGCCGCCCACAATGTCCCCGCCGCAATCACCAGAACCAGAACAAGCGGCCACCGGCCGATGCGCCGCGGCTTCGTTGGAGTTGGATGTATTGGCCCTGAATTGGGAGGGCGTGATGTGGATGCGCGTTCCGGTGGTGTCTTCATACCCTGTACTGGCAGGTTGGTATCCGTTTCCGATGTTCCATCTACTGCGGCGAGGAACGCCCTGGATAGTTCTCCCGCGCTCTGGTATCTTCGATCCGGATCCTTCTCCAGCGCACGATCCAGCACGCTTTGCCATTGCCATGGGATATCCGGAATCGCCGGTTGAGACTCATACAGCACTTTTTGTAAAACCTCTGGGGCAGTGTCTCCTTCAAAGGGAACGCGTCCACTTAGCAGTTCGTATAACAATGCCCCAAGCGAATAGATATCCCCTCGGTGGTCCACGCGTTCGCCGCGGGCCTGTTCCGGGCTCATATAGGAGGGAGTGCCGGTGATCCATCCGCCCGTTGTTTGTGTAGGCGAATCGAGGATGCGCACCAGCCCAAAGTCCGCGAGAAGCGGTTCTACATCCTTTGGGAGAGGCTGTCCGGCTTCGATCTTGCCGGTCCTTGAATGAAGCAGAACGTTGCCCGGTTTAACATCCCGGTGAATGACGCCTTGTTGATGTGCGTAATCAAGTGCATCGGCGAGCATGGGAATGATGCGGCATGTAATGTCGAGAGGCAATTCCCCGCCGCTGTTATGGATGCTTTGCAAATAGGCGGCGAGGCTCGACCCGCTGACATATTCCATGACGATGAACGGACTATCTTCATAGGCATCGTAATCAAATACCTGCACGATATTCGGGTGCCGCAAACTGGCGGCAATACGCGCTTCACGCTCGAAGCGCTTTCTGATATCGGACTGTTTTTCAAGATAACCGTGAAGGATTTTTACCGCCACCGGCCTTTGTAGCGATATATGCGTGCCAAGATAAACCTCTGCCATTCCCCCCCTGCCAAGAGGTTTCTCGATCTGAACTTTGCCCAGCGTTTTCCCAATCCAGACTGACATTGTCTGAATTATACCCCCTCGGTTTTACACGAACTGATCGATTCGTTTCGATTTGATAACAGTATAATCAGCCCATTCCTTACTTGGAGATGGATGTGGATCAATCCCTGGAAGTGGAACTTGGACGCCTCCTGCGCCTGCGCGGCTGGACACTGTCTACGGCAGAGTCGTGCACGGGCGGCCTGATCGCGGACCGCATCACCGACGTGCCCGGCTCCTCCGACTATTTCATCGGCGGATTCGTTTCGTACGCCTACGAGGCGAAAGTCGCCAGCCTGGGCGTCTCGTGGGACACGTTGAAGGCGCACGGCGCGGTCAGCCGCGAGACGGTGCTGGAAATGGCGCGCGGCGCGCGGACCGCCCTCGGCACGGACATTGCCGTCTCGGTCAGCGGGATTGCCGGCCCTGGCGGCGGACTCCCGGAGAAACCGGTCGGCACCACGTGGATCGGGCTGGTCACGCCGGATGGAGAGCAAGCGGAGGTGTTTTACTGGAAAGGTGACCGCCGCAAAAACAAGGAACAATCCGCCGACGCGGCGTTGAAGATGGTCGTCCAATATTTGGAGAAATCATGAAACCCCTGCTCGGTTCTTCCCGTTATCTGATCCTTCTGGCCGTCCTCGCGGCTTTCATCTCCGCCGTGACCCTGCTCCTCTTCGGCGCGTACGAGACCGGGCTGGAGATCTGGCACATTCTCAACGGCGAGATGCCCAAGGCGCTGGCTGTGACCTTCATTGAGATCGCCGACCTCTTCCTTTTGGGCGTGGTGCTTTACATCATCGCGCTTGGACTGTACGAGTTGTTCATTGACGACACTGTCCCGGTCCCGGCCTGGCTGGAAATCCACACGCTGGAGGACCTGAAAAGCAAACTCATCAGTGTGGTGATCGTGGTAATGGGCGTGCTCTTCCTCAAACAGGTGGTCTCGTGGGACGGCGAACGTGACTTGCTCACCTTTGGCGGCGGGATCGCCCTCGTCATTGCCGCGCTGACATATTTCATGTCATATAAGTCTGGGAGCAGGAAGGGGGATTGAGGCTCGCAGTTGTTTAAACAGAATGTATCTTGAGCGGTTGTTCCTTGCCTTTCACAGAAACTTCCTTTTGCTGGCCTGTCTCACGGGTAGATAAATTTTGGCGCGTATCCTCCGAGATCCAAATCTCCCCTGCGGAGGCCAGTTTTTCGATGCGTTGCGCGGTGTTGACCGTATCCCCGATCACATCATAGAAGCGGATGTTCTGCCCGCCCAGCAGGCCCTCCACCAGCAAGCCGGTGTGGATGCCGATCCCCGCGCCAAGCCCGTGCTTCGACAGGATGCGCGTGGTCGCCTCGCGCAACTCACGAGCAGACCGCAGGGCTTCGTCGGCTTCGAGAAAAACGACCATGACCTCGTCGGCTGTGAATTTGTATTTAATGACCTGATGGCTGTTGAGCAGGCTTTCCACGCTCATGTAGTAACGATTGAGCAGGGAGGCGACCTCTTCGGGGGAACGTTTTTCGCTCCAGCCGGTGAACCCGCGAATATCCATGAAAAGGATGGTGCGCTTCTGGCGCGAGAGACGCATGGAGTTTGGGTCGTTGATGGCCTGACCGAGCAGGTTGCGTCCCAACAGCCACTCCGAATAGGTCCGCAATTGCGCCGCGGTCTGCCGCAATAAATTCAGGTGGCTTTGCGCGGTGGCGTTGGCAAAGCCCACCGAGAGGCCGAGGAGAAAAGTGGCCAGGCCGATGAACTGGTGGGTGATATCCTTGAAAAACTCGGCGACCGAAACGGTCTGCTCAGGGTTGGAGATGGTTTCGAATACCACGTACAAGACGAATAGAATCTCGGCGCGAATGACATTTTCCGTGATCAGTAACGCGTCCGCGCGGAAGCCGGAGCGGTTAGCCTGCGCCGCCTGCAAGATGGCGATCAACAGGGAGATGACCAGGTACATGACGTGATGCGGCGCGCTGAAAAATTCCATCCCCTCGAAATAAGTTTCGGCCAGGGTGTACAAAACCGGCGCGACAAGGTTGCCAAAAAACCTCTGCCAGGCGGGGAGCACAGGCTTGCGCGAAAGGAGATAGGCTTGGAGCGCCGCCGCTGGAACAAGGATATATAGATCGGGAGCGTTGAGGTATTTCCACCCCTCTCGTAGAAATTCCAGCAAAATAATCGCAATGGGGAATTGCCCCGAGTTGCGGAACAACTCCTGCCAGAAGCGATTCCACAGCGAGTTCGTCAGTCGTTGTTCGAGATTGGATTCAGGAAAGGATGCCTTCATTAATTGCTTCAATCCTATACCCGGACGCTCCGATTTGCATTATTCCCCCAGCGTTTTAAAAGCTCAGAGACACGCGATTCGAACGAACCGTCCGCGATGTATCCGCGAATGTC
Source organism: Chloroflexota bacterium (assembly GCA_021823555.1). The sequence goes on along the minus strand of JAKANW010000181.1, from coordinate 1,134 downwards.
TTCCATTAGCCGCATCAACGCGCGCAGGTTGTGAATGGATAACAATGTCCCGGCCAGAAGTTCCTTCGCCACGATGAGATGGCGGATGTAGGCGCGTGAGAAGGTCTTGCAGGTGTAGCAGTCGCAGGCCTCGTCAATGGGGCTGGCGTCGCGGGCGAAGGCGGCGTTCATCATGTTCAGGCGCCCCTCCGGGGCGAACGCGGAATGATGACGCGCAAGGCGGGTGGGGAGAACGCAGTCGAAGATGTCAATGCCACGCGCCACGCCGTTGATCAGGTCTTCGGGGGTGCCGACCCCCATCAGGTAACGAGGTTTGTTTTCAGGCAGGAGGGGAACAACCACGTCGAGCATGTCGTGCATCTCCTGCTTTGTCTCGCCGACGGAGAGGCCGCCGATGGCGATGCCCGGCGTCCCGAGGGAAGCGATAAATTTCGCTGACTCCGCTCGCAGGTCCGGGTTGACACCGCCCTGCACGATGGCGAACAGGGCCTGGTCGGCGCGACGTTTTGCGCGCAGGGATCGCTCCGCCCAGCGGTGAGTCCGCTCCATGGCGATGCGGCTGTACGCGTGATCGTTCGGATCGGAGCATTCATCGAAAGCCATGATGATGTCCGCGCCGAGGTTTTCCTGAATGCGGATCGAACGCTCCGGCGTGAAGCGGTGCGTCGAGCCGTCAATGTGACTCTTGAAGGTCACGCCGTCGTCGTCAATCTGGCGGGTCTGCGCGAGCGAGAAGACCTGAAATCCGCCCGAGTCCGTCAGCATGGGGCGCGGCCACTTCATGAAGCGATGCAGTCCGCCCAGCTCGGCCACGAGGTCATCGCCAGGGCGCAGGTAGAGATGATAGGTATTGCTCAGCACGAGCGTTGCATTGATGCTTTTAAGATGCTCGGGTGTGAGCGTCTTGACGGTGGCCTGCGTGCCAACGGGCGCGAAGACAGGCGTGAGCAGGTCGCCATGCGGTGTGGTGAACGTTCCCGCGCGGGCGCGTCCATTGCGGGCGGTGAGGGTGTAATTAAACATGCCGCGATTATATCCCTCGACCTCTCTTTTTCATGGACGCAACCCTCGATACCAGATGCACCCACCATGGCGACATTCTCGCCAGCGGGACTCCCGCGCGGATCACGCGCC
>JAKANW010000180.1 GCA_021823555.1 Chloroflexota bacterium | reverse complement strand
TGGGATACCAGCCGCCGTCGAAGTGATAGCCAAAGATGGGCGCCATGTTGCCAACGCTGAGCGATTTGGCGTCGTCGCTGAGATAGCCCGTCAGCGCGCCCAGCAATTCCTTCAGGCGCGAGTCGCTAAAAAATTCGTTCATCATTTCAACGAATGGTCGCCCCATCCACTTGTACGCGTGCGGGTGCGTTTGTGGATACGCCAGCAGGTCTTCGATGTTATCGGGGCCGCGCGGCGCGCCGCCTGTCTTTTCGATGTCCGCATACATTTCGCGATAGATGTGCAGCATCTCGTCGAAGAACTTGTGGATGTTTTCGGACTCAGACGGGAAACGCTCGCCCAGCTGATGAACGAATTCGTCCGCATCATGCGGGACCTTGAAGTGGGTCTCGCCGATGAAATATTCCTGCTGGTTGAGTTTCCACTTGATGGCGTCTTCGATATCCAGCATCCTCAACAGCGAGCGGATTCCGCCATGCTCACCCAGTCCGCTGACGTCATGCACGCCCGCATCGAAAACGTAAGTCCAACGCTCACCCCCCTTATTCCTCCCATCTTGTGGGGAGCCAGAGGGGGGGATCACGCGTCGTTCCCAGGATGTGCAATAGCCGCCAGGCAGGTAATGCTGCTCGAACACCGCGACCTTGAGTCCGCGTTTGGCGAGCAGGGCCGCGGCGGAGAGTCCGCCAATGCCTGAACCGATCACAATGACATCATGCTCGGTTTCGCTGGCAGGGCGGCCATTGAACTTCGGCGCAGGCCATTTGTACGGGTCCCATTCATCGAGCCGCGCTTGCACACTCTTGCGGACGGCGTAGTTCGGGAAGCGCGCGGAGAAAATGATTCCCGCAACAACCCCAACGTTGGGGAGAATGACCGTCAGCAACAATGTGAAGAACAATCCGCTTGCAGGGAAGACGAACACGGCCAGCACGCCCAGCAACGCGTTGACGGCGAAAATCCAACCCCATGCACCTGTGATGATTTCATTGATCTTGATAAAGGCCGGGTCGTTCCAATAGGATTTGTCCCAATCTTCCTTCGCATATTGGTAGGTGAACGGGTTCTTCATTACCAGTGTGCCGAAAGCCATCAATGCCAGCACCGCACTGTTTGCAATCGGCCCATAGGTTTTGAGAAACGATGAACTGAGCGCCAGCGTGAGTGTCGCGTGAACGGCGAAATATCCCAGTGTGACAGCTTCCATCGTTTTGACATCGCGGCGTGTGAGCCAGCGCCATGCAACCAATCCCGCCGCGGCAGCCAGCCCGCCGAGAATGGCGATGGACCATAAACCAGGTCCCGAGAAACTCCAGTAGAGAATCCAGGGGATGAAACCGACCAACACTTGTAACATTGTTATCTCCTTCTTTCCCGCGCCTCTGCCCTCAGCAAGGCGCATTAAATACACCTGCCTTGATTCAGGTGGTTTTTGAATTTTTTTGATTTGACCTAACGTGGATTTTCGTAGGTCACGCTTCAAGCGTGACCTACTCTGGTAATGTCAACGGCGGCAGGTTGTGGATGGTTTTCAAAGCCTTTTCGTGCCAGGCCAGTTCGAACTCGTAATAATCAATTCCATAATCGAGCGTCATCTGCCAGAGTTGGCGGGCGCGCTCGATGCCAACCTGTTTTGCATTCTCATCAATCGCGGCCTGCGCCACGGTGCGAAGGGTTTGCAGGCGTTCACGGGTTTCCTTCACGCGGGTTTCAAAGAGGTTGGCAAGCTCCTCGTTGGAACTGAAATGGGAGAAGAAAACCTGGATCAGAGCTGCCTCGCGGACAGGTTCCAACGGCAGGGGGGTGGTCAGCCAGCGGCGCAGTTCGGCGCGGCCCGCGTCCGTGATCTGGTATTCCTTGCGGTTTGGCTTGCCCTCCTGCGGGATAACTTTCGCCTCCGCCCAGCCTTTCTTTTCCAGCCCCTCCAGCGACTTGTAGATATGGCTCTGCGTGGCCGACCAGAAGTGAGCGACGGACTGATCGAAGAATTTCTTCAGATCGTAGCCTGACATGGGCTGGTAGTCGAGAAAACCGAGAATGGCATGTTCGAGGGGCATTGCGTTTCCTTTTATGTTATATATCTATATAGAAATATTACTTGATAGGATTATTTTTGTCAAGAGAAAAAGCCAAATTTGGTAGTGGTAAAATCAAATTGAAATTTTTGAGATTGGAGAGTCTATGCCCACACCTGTCATTATTGATGCCATTCGCACGCCGGTTGGCGCTTTGGGGGGAGTTTTGGCTCCGCTTCGCCCCGACGATATGGCTGCTCTCGTTATCAAAAGCATCCTCAACCGCAACCGGCTTGATCCCGCTCTGGTCGAGGAAGTTTTCTTTGGCTGCGCCAACCAGGCTGGGGAGGATAACCGCAACGTGGCGCGTATGGCCGCGCTCCTGGCGGGATTGCCTGTCGAAGTCGGCGGCGTGACAGTCAACCGGCTGTGCGCTTCAGGCTTGAACGCGGTCAACCAGGTGGCGCGGGCCATCAAAGCTGGGGAAGGGGATGTGTTCATCGCCGGGGGTGTGGAGTCCATGTCGCGGGCGCCGTATTCGCTCCCGAAAGCGGAAACAGCCTTCTCGTTTGGAAACTTAACCGCCTGGGACACGGCCCTCGGCTGGCGCTATCCCAATCCGAAAATGAAGGAAATGTATGGCGCCGAATCAATGGGCGAGACCGCCGAAAATATTGCCGCTGAACGCCCGCACATCACGCGCGAGATGCAGGATGCCTTCTCCCTGCGTTCGCACCAGCGTGCCGTGGCCGCGATCGATTCGGGGAGATTCAAGGAAGAGATCCTTCCGGTTTCCATCCCGCAGAAAAAGGGCGAACCAAAACTGGTGGATACCGATGAACGCCCGCGCCGCGATACCACGCTGGAATCGCTGGCGAAGTTGAAGCCGGCCTTCAAGAAGGAAGGTGGAACCGTAACCGCTGGAAATTCGTCGGGACTCAATGATGGCGCGGCTGCGTTATTGGTGATGAGCGAGGAGAAAGCCAAAGCCCTGAATCTTAAACCATTGGCGCGCCTCGTAACCTCCGCAGCCGCCGGCGTGTCGCCGCGCGTAATGGGCTATGGCCCGGTGCCTGCGACAAAGAAGGCGCTTCAACGCGCTGGATTGCAAATGAAGGATATTGGCCTGGTCGAATTGAATGAGGCCTTTGCGGTTCAATCCTTGGCTGTGATGGAAGATCTGGGTGTTGACCCTGAACTCGTCAATGTTAATGGTGGTGCGATCGCCATCGGGCATCCGCTGGGTTGCTCCGGGGCGCGCCTCCTGACTACGCTGTTGCATGAGATGAAATTGCGCGGCAACGTGAAATATGGCCTGGCTACTTTATGCGTTGGCGTCGGCCAGGGTGAAGCGACCATTATTGAGCGGTTGGGGTAGGGCAGCCATTGCAGGAGATGCGATGCGTGTAACCAGTAAGCTGCTGATTGTGTCGGCTGTGCTACTAAGCCTGAGCGCCTGCGGCGTACCTACGGCCGCGGCGACCTTGCCTCCTGCTTCTGTTGCCGTGACGCCTCCGCCAGCCACAACAACTCTCGCGCCTGTCACGCCTATCCCCGCGCCGATCAACGCTCCGTTGGTGGATTCGCCTCAGTTTACCAATATAAGCATGTTGAACGAACTTGAGGGCTGGGGAGTGACCGACTCGGCTATTGTGCGCACGAACGATGACGGCCTGACCTGGCACAACGTTGCGCCGCCGGGCGTGACCAGCCTGGGCTATACCGTCAGCCACTTCTTTATGGACGCAGCTCACGCTTTTTTCATCATCCCGGATGCAAATGATCTCATGAACAGGGGAACGCTTTACAAGACGGACAACGGCGGCCTGACCTGGACCTCCAACCCGCTCCCGTTTGGAGACGGCGATCTGCACTTCCTTGACTCTGCCAACGGCTGGGCCATGGTCAACCTGGGCGCGGGGGCCGGCTCGAACGCAATCGCCGTGTATCAGACAACCGACGGTGGGGCGAATTGGACGCGCACCTATATCAACGATCCCACAGTCTCTGGCGCGGGGAACAGCCTGCCCCTGGGCGGCCTAAAATATGGCATCGTTCCGCTGAATATGCAGACTGCCTGGATCGGTGGCACGGTCTATTCCTCGGACACGGTCTATGTGTATCGCACGGATGATGGCGGCAAAACCTGGTCGCAGATCGGCCTGCCTGCCATTCCCGGCGCGGAGAATAGCGAGCTTGATTTCCTGACCCTTGAATTTGTCACTCCCACCGATGCTTTCCTGGCGATGCGGGTGGCAGGTGATGCCACGCAATTGGCGGTCTTCGTCTCTCACGATGGCGGGAACGCCTGGTCGTTGGCGCCCACCCTCATTCCCAACGGCAGGGATGCGGATTTCGTCTCGGCGGCGGAGGGGGTCGTCTTTAACGGCGACCAGTTCTACGTCACGCGTGATGCGGGCCAGACGTGGACGATCATCCCGCCCGACGTGATCTTCTCCGATTCGTTTGCCAGCGTGGATTTTGTCAGCGTCTCCACGGGCTGGGTGACGACGATGGATCCCACCGATGGGCGCGTTCATCTTTACAAAACGACCGACAGCGGCGCGACCTGGACCGTGCTGGGAAAATAACGTGAAAAAATATTTTGCTCTTTTGACTCTTGGACTGGCTGCGCTGGCCTGTTCCTTTTCTTCCCGATCTTCATCCGCTTCAACTCCAACACCGACAATTGTTCCCGTTACACAGGTCGCTCCCACACCCATGCCTTTCCTGACGGAAGAGCAATTGAAGAATGCTTCTTACCAGTTGGTGTTTCAGGACGCGCATGGCGTCGTGAAGCTGACCGACGGCGTGTATCAAAATGGGACCGACCCTGCCTCGCCTGATTATGCGGATGTGGCGCTGGCCCAACCGGTGGCTTTCGGCGATTTGAACGGCGATGGCGCTGGCGATGCGGCTGTCCTGTTGGCGGAAAATTACGGCGGGACGGGCGTGTTTATTTCGGTCGTTGCGATGTTGAACCAGAACGGACAACCTGTGCAGGCCGCCGCTGAAATGATTGACGACCGTCCGGTCTTGAACAGCATCACGATCGAGAACGGGCAGATTTTCCTGGATGCCATGATCCACGGCCCGAATGATCCGGGTTGCTGCGCGGCGCAGCCGATCAAGTATGCGTATCGTTTGATGAGCGGCAAGCTGGTCTTCACGAGCATCAGCACGAAAACGTCCGATGGACAGGAACGTATCATCACGATTGATGCTCCCGCCGATGGTTCCTCCGCTTCGTGGCCGCTGGCTGTGACTGGCAAGGTGACAGTTGCACCGTTTGAAAACAATTTGCTGTATGTCGTCTTCGACGCGAACAATAATGAACTAAAAAAAGGCCCGTTCCTGGTGACTGCGGCCCAGCCTGGGGGTCCCGGCGCGTTTTCGCTCCCACTGGATTTGGGGGCTAGCGTGACCGGCCCCGTGCGAATCCAAATCGGAGACTCAAGCCAGGCGGATGGTTCCATCCTTGCGCTGGGTTCGGTGACGGTGATTATCAAGTAGAATCAACCTGTCATTCGCAGTGCTACAAAACTTTGCTTTAGAGGAGAGATGCCATGCCACATACTGTCCGCGACTGGATGAGTAGCCCAGTCATTGTCGTTGACCCCGACTCGAGTGTGTCCTACGCCCTGACGTTGATGCGCCGCCGCAACATCCACAGCGTGGTTGTGGATATCAGCGAGAAGAACCCTCAATATGGAATTGTCACTCGCAGCGACATCCGCAATAAGATTCTGGTGGCCGAGCGTAACCCCGCTGAAACGACGGTGCGCGAGATCATGTCGGGTCCGCTGGTGCTGGCGAAGCCAGAATGGACGTTGCAGGAATGTTCGCAGGTGATGCAAGAGCACAAGGTGGATCACCTGCCAGTCGCAGACGAGAGCGGCGCGCTGGTTGGCCTGATCTCTGCGACCGATATTTTTATTGCCGTGGAAGAAGGGGGTTGGGAAGGACTCAACGAATGAAGGCTTCGCCGGGACGTTCCATCCCGGCGAATTTCTTATCCCTGTGAATCGTGAGTGGATTTTCTTCGTATGATGGTTACAAGGATGATGGCTGTCAGCACGATCAGGCTGGCGGCGATCAGGGAGGGTTGATTGGATATGGGACTCTGCTCCTGAAACGGGACCGGGCTGACGGTCGGAGTGGAAGCGGGAGGCGGCGTGGGCAAAGGCTGGGTCGGCGATCGGTTGTTCATCGTGAAGACGAAAAGCGCGATGGCGTGATATTCTTCACCCTTGAGGATGCCCGGGCTTTGGGGCGGATGGGTCGCCTTGAGAAAGTCCGCCAGGGATTGCAGGGAGGA
>JAKANW010000179.1 GCA_021823555.1 Chloroflexota bacterium | reverse complement strand
GCAGATGCAAACGTTCCTTGGAAATTTTGGGCGAATTGAAACCCAGCAGCGACTCCGCTCTATCGCCCAATAAAGATTGAATATCTGTTGTCATTGCATTTCTCCTTGAACGGCGTTGTTCGCGCCGAGTGAATTGACTTCCTGCCAAGTGAGCGGGAAAAGATCATCCAATTGTTCCAACATGAGAGTTCTCCGAACGGGGAATATGGTTTTTTGATTATAACCAGACAGGTGGGCCGTCCTTAAAAATCTCCCAGGAGATAAAAATTGGATCTAGTACTTTTGATTATAACTGCAAAATTTTCAATTTTCAGCGCCAGGCAGTATAATGGGTTCGCGCCGCGAGGCAAAATTAACAATTTGGCGTATATCATGGCAGGAGGCTCAAATGAGCGATTTCTTTGAAAAAGTAAGTGGACAGGTTGACCCTTTCAAAAAACTGATCGGCTACATCCCTGGTTTTAGCGGCTACGTGGAACGCCAGAACCGGCGCGATGCCGACAAGTTGCTGCGCGACACCGTCGCCCGCCGCTTCACCGAGTTGTGGAAACGCGCCTCGAACATTCAGACCGACCTCGTCAGCAACGGCATGATTGAGTACGTGGATGACATGGAGAAAGCTGCCATCCAACTGCGCACCCTCATTGACAAGATCAGCACCGCGCCGCGCGGCTATTCCGGCATGTTCGACGCAGTCAAGATCAATGAACAGGAATTGCAAGCCATCTACCAGTTTGACGCAGCCTTCTTTGATCTGGCCGAACAGATCGGCCATGCCCTCGATAACGTGGAAGCCAGCCTGGGTGATGAAAGCGCCCTGCCCGCCGCCATCCGCAACCTGGCTACACTGGGACGCCAAGCCGTCGAAACTTACAACAAACGGTCTGAGGCCGTCACTGGCAGCAAGTAAACCAAGGGACTCTCTGATTACCTTACAGAATGGTTTTTGGACGCAGAAAAACGCTGATTTTTGCTGATTCAAGAAGAAAAATCTGCGTTTTCAGCGTGAATCAGCGTCCCGATTTTTGCTACCGTACAAACCCCTTGGACATGTCATTACGAGCGCACGTTGCGAAGCAATCTCCTGTTTCCAAGCAATTTGACGGCTAAAAATAGCCATGGGATTGCTTCGTCGGGAAGAACGCCCTCCTCGCAACGACATTTGTACGGTAGAGAATCCCGATTTTGAAAGTGTAAGGTAATCAAGGGACCCTAAAGGTTTTTTGAAACCTTTAGGGTCTAATTTAAAAATCAGGAGTCATCATGTGGCACGAATATTTTACAGCCGCATCCACTGATGAAGTTACCAAACTGCTGGCGCAGAAAGGGGAACGCGCACGCATTGTCGCCGGCGCCACCGACCTGATCCTCGAACTCGAGCGCGGGGTCCGCAAAAACATTGATACCGTGATTGACATCACGCGCATTCCCGACCTTGACCGCATCGCACTGGACGAGGATGAAATCATCCACCTCGGCCCGCTAGTGACCCACAATCACTGCGCCGGGTCCAAACTGATCCGTGAGCGCGCATACCCTTTAATGCGCGCCGCCTGGGAAGTGGGCGCGCCGCAGATCCGCAACCGCGGCACCGTGGCAGGTAACCTCATCACAGCTTCGCCTGCCAACGACACCATCACACCCTTGATGGCGCTGGGAGCATCTGTCACGTTGCTCTCGACACGCGGCGAACGACAGGTGCGGCTGGCCGAGTTCTACACCGGCGTCCGCAAGACAGTCATGCAGCCGGACGAGATGTTGGTGGATATCTCCTTCCCCGCCATGACGAAGACCCAGCGCGGAACCTTCGTCAAACTGGCGCTGCGCCGCGCCCAGGCCATCTCGGTCATCAACGCAGCGATCGTTCTGGACACTTCGACACGCTCAGCGCAAGGCCTGGAAGCTGATTCCGTTAAAACGGCGTCCATCACGCTCGGGGCCGTCGCGCCGACCATCATCCACGCGCCGGGGGCCGAGGCCTATCTGGCAGGGAAAACCTTGACGGAGGAAGTCATTACCCAGGCCGCGCACCTGACCATGCAAGCCGCCCGCCCCATTGACGACCTGCGCGCCTCCGCCGATTATCGCCGCGAGATGGTGCGCGTCTGTACCGCCCGTGGGCTGCGCGCCATCCTCAATGGTGAGGAACAGGCCGGGGTGCCGCGTGAACCTGTGCTGCTATGGGGAAAAGAGACTACGGATAGAGCATCCACTGTCCACCATTCACCATCCACTATCCACTCTTCTGCACAACCCATCCAAACAAAAATCAACGGCAAGGAATATGCCTTCACCGGTGGGCATGATAAAACCCTGTTACGCTTACTGCGTGAGGAAGGCGGATTGACCGGCACAAAGGAAGGCTGCGCCGAGGGTGAGTGTGGTGCCTGCACCGTTTTCCTGGATGGCAAGGCTGTGATGGCCTGTCTTGTGCCCGCGCCGCGCGCCCACGGTGCAGAGATCGTGACCGTGGAAGGTTTGGCGCACGACGAGAAGCTTCATCCCGTCCAGGAAGCCTTTATCCAGGATGGCGCGGTGCAGTGCGGCTATTGCACACCCGGCTTTATCATGTCGGCGGCCAAACTGCTGGAAGAACGCCCGAACCCGTCCAGGAATGAAATCGAACAGGCGATTACCGGCAACCTGTGCCGTTGCACAGGCTACTACAAAATCGTACAAGCCATAGAAGACGCCAGCAAAATGCAAGTATAGAGGAGACATGGGAAAATATACCTTTTCTAACCGTCAGGCTCCGTCAGCAGCGGTCAAGAAGGATACGCATCCGGTCTGGCAGGGGGTTGGCTGTCTGCTGATCGTGATCGTGCCGGCTATGTCCATTGCCGCAGCGATATTTACCGTACAAATGAGCATCGCCCTCAAATGGCCGCTTCCCTATCAGTTGTTCCTCCCCATGCAGTTGCCGGCTATTCTTTTCAGCACGCCTGCGCTGGTCATGATATTTACCCCTCTTACCAAAATTGACTATCCATTCGCTTACATCGCATTCACGCTCCTGTACATGATCGTATTGGGCGGGATCATATCGCTCATTTACGCCATCACCTATAACCTGGTAGGCCCACCGCGCTATGGGCCAATGGATGTTGAACGCCCAAGAGGCTACAGAGTCAAGCGATATAAAAGATAAGGTTGCCATGTCAACACATACTGTCGGTCAATCCATCCCACGCGTGGATGCCCTGGGCAAAGTGACCGGAAAGACACCCTATTCCGGAGACCTGTCCATGCCGGGCATGTTGTTCATGAAAATCCTCTTCGCCGAGCGCCCGCATGCGCGCGTGAAGAGCATCGAAACGTCCCGGGCGGAGGCTGCGCCTGGCGTGGCAGCCGTCTACACTGCCAAAGATGTGCCGGTCAATGAATACGGTCTGCAAATCCCCGACCAGCCAGTCCTGTGCGGCCCCGGAGCCAGCAAACCATACACAGACATCGTCCGTTTTGTCGGCGACCAGGTGGCAGTCGTGGTGGCAGAGACAGAAGCCCAGGCGGCTGCGGCTGTGAAGTTGATCAAAGTGGAGTATGAAGAGCTGCCGGTCCTATCGGACCCGGTCGCTGCCATGCAGCCTGACGCGCCGCGTCTGCACCCCGACCGGGGCGACAGCAACACCTGCGTCCATTACCGCATCCGCAAAGGGGATGTGGAGAATGCCTTTGCAAAAGCGGATGTGATCGTCACGGGTGAGTATCGCACGCCTGCACAGGAACATGCCTATCTCCAGCCCGAAGCGGGCCTGTCCTACATCGACGAGGAAGGCCGCATCGCGGTTGTTTGCGCCGGGCAGTGGACTCACGCCGATCGCGCTTCGATCGTGCATGCCCTGAACCTGCCCGAGGAACAGATACGCGTCATCTACCCGGCCATCGGCGGCGCCTTTGGCGGGCGTGAAGATTTGTCGGTCCAGGTTGTGTTGGCGCTTGCAACAATGAAATTGAAGCGGCCGGTCAAGATCATTTGGAGCCGCCGCGAGTCCATCATCGGACATGCCAAGCGCCATTCGGTTCTCCTGAGAGCCAAATGGGGCGCGACCAAAGATGGGAAACTGGTCGCCGCCGAAAATGAGATCATCGGTGATGCTGGCGCGTACATGTACACGACCAACAAGGTGTTGGGCAATTCGACCATTACTTCCACCGGGCCCTACTTCATCCCCAACGTCAGGACCGACGTATATGGGGTCTATACCAATAACATCCCCGGCGCAGCTTTCCGTGGTTTCGGCGCGCCGCAAGCGTTGTACATGGCCGAGTTGCAAATGAACAAACTGGCCGAAAAGCTGGGCATGGACCCGGTGGAATTCCGCCTGAAGAATGCTTTGCGCGACGGTGACACACTGGATGTGGGTACACCCGCACCGGTTCCAGTCAGCATTGTGCAAGTCATTGAGGCCGCCCGCGACAAGTTTGGCTGGAGCGTAGACCGTGGACCGCAGACCGAAGACCGCGCTACCGTCCGCCGTCTACCGTCCACTATCCGTGGACGCGGCTTTGCGGCCGGCTTCAAAAACGTGGGCTTCTCGTTCGGTTATCAGGAAAACTGCTGGGCGAAAGTGGAGATCCATGGGAATGGACAGATCGAGCGCGCGGTCGTCCATCACGCCGGCGCGGAAGTTGGACAGGGCACGCATACCGTCATGATCCAGATGGCAGCAGAAGTGCTGGGCATCCCGGCGGATAAAGTGGAGCTGCTCACCTCCGACTCAGCAAAACAGCAAAATTCCGGTTCGGCATCCGCTTCACGCATGACCTTCATGGCCGGCAATGCCATCAAAGGCGCGGCGGAAGCCGCCCTCGAAAAATGGAAGCTGGAGGAGCGCCCCGCCATCGCTGAATTCAAATACCTGGCCCCGCTCACCACGCACATGGACGAAGAGACCGGCTATTCCATGCCGAACTTCGCCTACGCGTACTCAGCCCAGGCCGCCGAAGTAGAAGTGGACACAGAGACCGGGCAGGTACGCGTCCTGCGCATCGTCGCCGCCGATGATGTGGGCAAGGCCATCAACCCTGACCTGGTGGTCGGCCAGATCGAAGGCGCGGTGGTGCAGGCGCAAGGGTACGCGATCACTGAAGATTTCAAGACCGTGGATGGCCGCGTGCTGACCGATCAACTCAGCACTTATTTGCTGCCGACCATCCTCGACATCCCCGAGCGCGTCGAACCGGTGCTGGTCGAGGCGCCTGACCCGAATGGGCCCTGGGGCGCGCGCGGCATGGGCGAACTGCCCTTCCTGCCGACCGCGCCTGCCATCGCAGCCGCTATCCACGATGCCACTGGCGTGTGGATCAACGAATTTCCCTTCACGCCCGAACGTGTGTTGCGGGCGCTGGGAAAAATCTGATTCCTCCGTGGGGCGGGTTGGCAACCCGCCCCCACTATGCAAATAACCCATGCCCTTCCCCTACATCAACGAAACCAAGTTCCTCAACGACGGGACCCGCCGTGCTGCGCCGGGTCTTTTCGCGCGTCTGCCCGATGGCGTCACCCACTACCGTCTCGAGGGCTTACCAGAGGGGCCGCTGATCGTCCTCGTCCACGGCTTCTCCGTCCCTTCTTTCATCTTCGACCTCACCGCCGCCGCCTTCACCGAAGCCGGATTTCGCGTCCTGCGCTTCGACCTCTTCGGGCGTGGATGGTCCGACCGCCCAAACGTAGCCTACACCCTGGATTTGTTCGTCCGCCAGTTGCGCGACCTGCTCGACTCGCTGCGCATCTCCCCGCCCCTTGACCTGCTCGGGCTTTCGATGGGCGGACCCATCACTGCCGCGTTTACCGTCCGCCACCCGCAGTACGTCCGCAAGCACGTGATGGTGGACCCGGCCAGCGTCCATGCCGTGGAGCTGGGATGGCTCAAAGCCGGGACCACGCCCATCGTCGGGGAACTGTTCCTCGGTCTGTTTGGAGGCGAGAACATGGTCAAAGGCATCGCCAGCGACTTCTTCCATCTCGACAACTTCCAGCAATCCATTGTCGAACGCCTGACCGGGCAATACCGCACCCAGATGCAATTCAGCGGCTTCAAACGCGCCATCTTGTCCACGCTGCGCAATGGAATTCTTGGCGACCAGTCTGCCATCTATCGCCAGTTGGGCGCGCTCCACAAACCCACCCTGCTGATCTGGGGCAAGGACGATGCCACCGTGCCCTTCGAGCACAGCGCCGACCTGCGGAGCTATATTCCCCATGCCCAATTCCTTGCCGTCGAACATTGTGGACACGTTCCCCTACTCGAACGTCCGGCTGAGGTCAATCCGGCACTGGTGGAGTTTTTGAAGTAAAGTGGAGCGGGATGACCTCCTGCCGCTCCTGACCTGATCATGTATCTGCGGG
>JAKANW010000178.1 GCA_021823555.1 Chloroflexota bacterium | reverse complement strand
GGTATTGCGGCGGTACGGCAGGAACTGGCAGATCAAAAAATATCGATTTCCTTGATCGAACAGCAGCAGACCATCTGCCTGGAAGGCGAGGCGAAAAAAAAAGCCGATAGCATATGGCCCGAGGTCAAAAAAGGGCTGATCTGGATGATGATCGTTATCGGAGTCATCATTGTTTTGTCGAACGCAAAGGTAATCCTGGACAGGTTGGCGGCTGGCGCTCGCTAATGGCATTCTGTAGAGCGGTAGGCGGGGAATGTCCCGCCGCGCATAACGCGCTCAAATGCGCGAAAACAAAATGTCCCGAACAAGGGGCAGCGGAGGCACACAATGCAGACGTTTATCAAATGGACCAGGAAGACGTGGATTCTGCTCATCCTGGCAATCGGAGGGATGGTGCTATTCGGTGATGAGGCTGCACAACGCATCACCATCTATAATCTCTCCACAATCGCTCTGATTCTGCTCCTGGTGGATCTGATCACCGACTGTCGCGAGGGGTGGGGTATTTTCCCCACACTGGATATCGACAGTGCCATCAAGCGAGCGATGGGCGAACCGCTTTCTGCTTCCCTGGTGTGGTTGGGCGCGGTAGGCCTGATAATTACCATCCTGGTTTTGGCTGTGCCGAGAATGTCAGTAGGCGCCGAAATCCCGGTGCAGGCGCGGCAGTATCTGCCTACGTTAACGGCTGCCATCGACAGCCAGTGGCCGAGGGTGCCGCTTCGGCACATCCCCGCTGGCCAGGTGGAGCAGGAAAGCTCCTGGAAACAGCACGCCACCCTCAGGACCAGCCGGGAACTCGGCCGGGGACTGACGCAACTGACCATCGCATACGACTCCAAGGGTCACGAGCGGTTCAATGCCTATAAGGACGCAGTCCGCGTCAAGGCGCTCTCGTCATGGGACTGGCGCAAAGACCCTTACAACGCCCGTTATCAACTCATGTACCTGGTGGTGACCGACAGAGGAAACTACTCCATCGTACGACCCTACATGAACAGCGATGCCGAAGCGATGAAGGCTGCATTGGTCTGCTATAACGCAGGAGAGGGCCGGTGGCTTTCGCGCCGGGCAATGGCTAAGACGATGGGCCTTCCCTCGGATCGGTGGACTGGCGGCCTGGAGAACGCCCACGGACAAAAGGAAAACGCCAAGCTCTATGGCCGGCCACTCTGGCAGGCGGTCAATGAGTATCCCCGCGTCATATTTGCCCGAGCCGAGAAATACCGTAATCAGGTCTGATGGACATGCATTTCAAAGACATGGCCATACTGCGCCGTCAAGATGTCCTGGACGATATCGCGGCGGCATTAAATGTCTGCCGATCTATCAAGCTGGGTGTGGTCCAAGGGCATGAGCGGTGTCCTTTCGATCTTGCCTCCGACATGGCGGAAGAAGGACTTGTGCGCCTGATGGCGCGGTTTACCGACAGAGGAGGAGAACCGTGAAATACATCCGAGAGATCGTCATTGCCGTGCTGCTTGCCGCTCTCTGCCTCGCCACCTGGCAGTGCGACCGCAATAAGGGTAAGCTGACTGAGGCCGACGCCGCCAAGAAGCGCATGGAGAACATCAGCAGCGTGACGGCTGGGCGCAAAGACGTGGCTGCGCGGGAGCAGGGCTATCAGGAGATCGATGCCGCCGTGGCCGGCATCAAACAGCAACGGGCCGAGATCGGGCGGCAGGAAGCGACCGTGAAGCGGCCGCAGAGGGAGGATATCCAGCATGAGGTTCAAAAAGTCGATATCAACGGCCTTGCTGGTCTGTTTCGCCGTGACGGCTACGGCTGCGCCGTCGTTGAGCGCTGAAAAGGGGATCTTCTTCACCTATACCACGGCACAGCGGCTCTATGCCGACTTGAAATACTACCGCGAGGACTCCATTGCAGGCAAAGGATTGCTGACGCTGGCGCAGGCCGACAGGAAATTGCTGGAACAGCAGGTGGCAGAACTGGATAAGAAGATCGGCGGGTTGGAGCTCGACAAGATCGCCTTTCGGCAGGAATCAGATCGTTTTCAGGCGTTGTATGTCCAGGCTGACAAAGACCGGGTGACGGCGGAGAACAACAGCCCATCACGGCTGCGATGGTTCGGCGCCGGCGCGGCGAGCTGCTTGGCGGTGCTGTTGACGCTGTTTATCCTGAAAAAATGAATCCCATATGCTCTTGGTATAAAGCAGGATCTTGTGTTACCAATACTTGGCCAGGAGCAAGAATCACCCAGCCATCAGCTCTTTCCGACAGTTCTGGAGTCTGGGTGATAAACAGCTCTCGCGTGTGAGTGCCAAGCTCCAAGGCTTCGCGCTTTACGGCAAACAATGCCAGTTTTTTCTTCATATCCAGCTTACCGTCTTTTTCGTCGCTGTACATGGTACCATACACCCGAACCGAACGATGGATATTGAACAGGCAGTAACCACGGGTTACGGCATCTTCGAGCCATTCTATCTGCCCTCCGCTGGCTTCAAAAATAGATTTTTCGTCACCGATCTCCGCATCCAAAACGAGGATGTCAAAAATATCTTTCAAGTCGCCGCTGACATTTTCTCCCTGTGTCTTGGTCTGGACAGAATACCTTGTGCCATAACATGCTCTCAATAGGTCGTTGACAATGATATCGATTGAAGGGCTTGCATCGTCCAGTTCCAGGGCTATCACGCCATCATTGGAACATGCCTTCGACAACAGGGTAAATGTGGCTATTTCACGGTTCAGGCGTTCGATTCTCGCCTCGGCCGCTGCTATTTCCCGGCGTTTCGTCTCGACACCTTCCAGTTTTGTCTTAAGGCCCGCAATCTCCAGTTCGATGCTGCGGATATCGCCACCAATGCTGGCAATGGCGTCCTTCTGGGTGCGCTCGTTGGACTCCAGGGCAGCCAGCCGGTCGGCAAGATCCTCGAAGACAGGGAATGCGGCTATCCGTCGTTGCAAATCCTCCTCACGGCTGGCGTGTTCCGCCCGTATATCGGACAGCCTCTGTGTCGCAGCATCCTGCTGCTGCCGGATATCCTGCAAGCGGGACTCGCATTCCGTCTCGCGGTCGGCCAAGTCCTGGCGCAGGGCCGCCCGGATATTTTCCAGTGCCGTATCACATTGGGCGCGCAGAGCAGCCAGCCGATGGTCGTTGTTCAGCTTCACGTCGGCCAGTTTTTGTGACAAGGTGTTGTTGCGCTCCGCGACCTCCTGCGTTCTCGTGGCGCATTCCGTTTCCCGGTCAGTCAGGTCCTGGCGCCACGTTCTCAGGTTTTCCTCGGCCTGCTCCAGTTCCGGCACCAGCCTGGTCCACTTGGCCAGTTCCCCCAGTTCGGTTTCGATATTCGCAACCGACTTCCTGGCCGCTGTGAGCGTCTGTCGGGCATCAGTCGCTTGTTGCGGAACATCCGCCATGGCCGTTACCCGTTCTTCAAGTCGGGCACGGGATTCGGCCAGACGGTCTTCCGCTTCCGTGGGGGCCTCCAGCGCCTTCAGTTCCTCGGCCAACCGTTCGATTGCATTCTTCGACGCCACGGCATCGGTGATGAAGCGGCAGGACTCGTTCAACCACCCCGATTGATCTCCCCGGCAGTCCAGACCTTCCAACTTGGCGGCGTCCTTGCCGGCATGATCAAGGGCGGATTGTACCTGCTGTCGCCGCACATTGCGGTCAGCAGCGACTTGGCTGACGTGCAGGTCAGTGTCTGCTATCTGTTTCCGGATATCGGAAAGCTCGCGCTCCTTGGCCTCCAGATCGGTAAGGGCTGCTTCCAGGCGTTGCACTTCGCCCTTGGCGATTTCCAGCCGCTGCATCGCGGCCGTCTCTTCTGGTCTCTTGGCGCGGATCTGCTTGGCATTGCCGGTGATCTTCTCGGCACGGGCAATCTTGCCGGCGATCTCCTCCCGCTGACTGGTCAGGGCGTCGGCGATCTCCCGCAACTGGCGCTCACAGGCCGTGCGCTCTTTGTCGAGGTCGTCTGCTGCTGCGGCAAACCGGCTGGATTCGTCGTCAAGCCGTGCCTGTAATTGGTCCTGGCGGTTCTTTTCGGCTTGTGATGCTTTGGTAATGGCCTCATCCTTGAGTCGGGTAAATGTGCCAGTGGCATCCTGCAGTTGAAGAACGTAATCAGCAATCTGGCGGCTGATTACGGCCTCGGTGGATTCGTGCCGGCTGCGCTCGTCGGCCAATTGTATCCGCAGCTGATCAATCCGGGCCTTTTCAGACTCCTGAGCCGCCTTACGCTGGAGCAATTCTGTGATCGAGGCGCGGGTGGCTTCCAGGTCTGTCTCATATTGGTTCAGTGCAGGGCGTTTGTCCAACAGCCGATCTTCCAGGCATCCAATCCGATCACTTGTGCCCGCCAACAGCGCGATTTCGTCCGTCAGGGCCACGATACCGGCTCGGGCGGTGTTGACCATGCCCTGGAGTGCCGTGAACACGTAACGGCCCTTTTCGCCCTGTTCCTTGATATGGTCTATGTTCAGCAACTCGCTGATGACGGCCATGATATCGCCGCGGGTGTAGTCGGATAGGTTCTTGGCGCCCTGGGCGCGGAACACGGAGGTAAAGAACAGGGTAGGGGAGCCACAGACAGCCTCCACCGTCTCGTCATATGTTTTTACCTTGCCATCGTTCAGCGGAATCCAGCCGCCTGCCCCGTCGTCTCGGTACAGGTAAGCTTCCTGCTTGCGTTTATCGGCGTCGATCAGCAGCAGTGAACGGAAATCACCGACTCCCGGCATTTCGAAACAGAACTCCTTCATCGCGTCGCTGCCATAGCACTGGTCATAAAACGAAAACGCTGCTGGCGACCAATCCTTGGACTTGCGCAGCTTGTACGGCATGATGCGGTACGGGTGGCAGTTGTCCAGGATCGTTGTCTTGCCGGCACCGTTCGGGCCGACAATGGCAACCAGCCCATTGGGAAGCAGGGTGAAGTCGATGAAGGCCTCTTCAACGCCGATGCCGGCACGCAGGCCCTTGAAGCCTTTCAAGTGAAGTGTTTTGAGTATCATGATTGCCCTCCGGGGGGATAGATGGTTACAAAGTAGAAGATCCTGCCGGTTCCTGATGCACCAGGGGTAAATCAAGCTGCCGCCAGTCGATTTCAACCCGCAGCTTCGGAAGACGGCCACGACGGCGCTTGCCAGCCATCATCTTGCGCCAGCAGGTCGAACCGATGCCGCGCTTGATGCTGGCGTCACCTTTCAATATGCGGTTGCATTTGCTGCAACGGATGGTTTCGTGCATGTTAATTGATCTTCCCGCCGCAATGCGGGCAAACATTACCGCCCAGACCAAACAGACGATCTACAGGAGTGACTACCCGCCTGAACCTGGTCTTAGCGACATGGGTGTAGCCCTGCGTGGTCTTCAAATCTTTATGGCCCATCAGTTCCTGGACAAAGCGGACATCCTCGCCAGCCTCCAGTAGATGAGTAGCGAACGAATGCCGCAGACTATGCGGCCCTGCATGTTTGAATACCTTTGCCTTGATCATGGCGGATTTAAAAACCTTCTGCATCAGTGACACATGCAGATGATAACGCCCTTGCTTACCGGTCTGCTCGTCAACCCAGCGCGTAGCCGCCGGGAACACCCACTGCCAAGCCCATGACTTGCCGGCATTCGGGTATTTTCTCCCCAACGCATCCGGCAGTTCGACTTCACCCCAGCCGTCTGCCAGATCCTGCTCCCACAATTTCCGCGAATACTCGATCTGCTGGTGCAACGGCTCAACGGTATGCTTTGGTAATGGTAGCGTGCGGGCGTTCAGCGCCTTACTAGCCTGAAGGATGATCATCTCCTGCCCGAAGTCGATATCCTTGATCCTGAGAGTCAGACAGTCCACCTCCACCCGCAGGCCATCGCCATACATCAACTCACACGCCAGTAGATACTGACCATGCAGGTGTTTGAATATTTCCCACACCTCCTCGACCGAGAACACCACGGGAATATGCTTTGCTTTCTTGGCGCGGGGTGCGTCAATCAGCCCCACATCGCGGTACAGGATCTTGCCATACAGGTACAGCAGGGCGTTCAATCCAACGTTCTGAGTGCTGGCCGCCACGTGCTTCTCGTTTGCCAGGTGAGCCAAATACTCGCGGATTGCCGCCTCGTCAGTTAGACGGGATTGATGGGCTATCTTGAAATCAATAAAATCCGCCACATATCCGCAATAAGCCCGTTCGGTTTTAGGGCTCAGGTGCTCCAACCGGATTTCCCGGTGCATAGCGGTCAGTACTTCTTCTTTGCTGCGCGGTATTGGAAGGCTGTTATCATGCTGGATTGGTCGTTTTTGTTTGAGATATCGATAGCTTCCCATAACAACCTCCTTGAGTGATAACACGCAACCTTGCTTGATAATCAATAGTTATAGTCC
>JAKANW010000177.1 GCA_021823555.1 Chloroflexota bacterium | reverse complement strand
CAGCGCGCCCGTGAACTCAACCTCGGCGGGTCGTGGGTCGCCGCCTAGCTCTCGTTCCCCCAATTATTGAGAAGATACAAATATATGACGAAAATCACCTAAAAAATTGACATGCTTACATGTCAACCTCTTTATCCTTCATGGTACAATGTGCCCGTTTGTGCCGTAAAAAAGCGTTACGGCACAATTAAGATAAAATTCGCCATGGAGTAGCTATGCAAAGTGAGTGGCTTTATGTTGGCTTCTTCTTTATCGTCGGGTTGATTATCCCCGTAGGTGCGATCGTGGTGGCTTGGATCCTCGGTCCCAAGAAGCCCAATCCCATCAAGCAGACAACTTACGAGTGCGGTGTCGAAACGGTTGGGGATAGCTGGGTGCAGTTCAAGGCTCAGTATTATATTTTCGCGCTCGTTTTCCTCGTGTTTGACGTTGAGACGGTCTTCCTCTTCCCGTGGGCTGTAAAACTTGACCAACTGGGTCTTTTCGCCGTCCTGGAAGGTATCGTCTTCATCTCCATCCTGGTTGTCGGGTTGGTTTATACCTGGCGCAAGGGAATGCTGGAGTGGGCGTAATTCATTGGTAAATCAGGAAAAGGCTGACAGGATTTTTCCTATCAGCCTTTTCTTTCTGTGTACAGGAGCGACTCATGAATTTTTTGACTGATCCCCTAAAGGTAGCCGCAGACTGGTTGATGAACCTCTTTGTGGGCTGGGGCATGCCCGGCGCGGTTGCGAGCGGGCTGATTGCCTTTTTGGGCATTCTTCTTCTGATTTCCCTGCTCATGCTGGTGGACATCCTCCTGGTCTGGGTGGAACGCAAGGTGGTGGCGCGCTTCCAGGACCGCCTCGGCCCGAACCGGGTGGGCCCATTTGGCTTGATCCAGCCATTCGCGGACATCATCAAGCTTCTTATTAAAGAAGACATCACGCCCGCCAACGCGGACAAGGTGGTGTACAACCTGGCCCCAATCCTTTCCATGATGTCGGTATTGATCCTATGGGCAATCGTGCCGCTGGCTCCCGTCATCCTGGGCGTGGATTTGAACATCGGCATCCTGTATCTGGTCGCCGCGGGTGCGATCGGTACGCTTTCGATCATCATGGCAGGCTGGTCGTCGAACAACAAGTTTGCCCTGATCGGCGCTTTCCGCCAGGTGGCTGTGCTGGTCTCGTTCGAGATCCCGATGGTGGCTGCGCTCTTGATCCCGACCGTCTTTGCCGGCTCAATGCAAATGAGCAAGATCATCGGCGGGCAGAATATCTGGTATGTCCTGCTTTCGCCGCTCGGGGCGTTGATCTTCCTGGTGGCGGCCATCGCTGAATTGGGACGTGCTCCCTTCGACCTGAACGAAGCCGAGTCGGAACTGGTTTCTGGCTATAACATCGAATATTCCGGCATGAAGTTCGGCATGTTCTATGCAGGCGAGTTGCTGCACGCCTTTACTTTTGGCGGTTTTTGGGGCATCCTATTCTTTGGCGGGTACCGTTTCTTCGGCCTGGAACAGGTCAGCCCGTTCCTGGCTGTTCCCATCTTGTTGTTCAAAGCCTTTATCGGCTACTGGATCATCATGTGGGTGCGCTATACCATGATGCGTATCCGCATCGACCACATGCTGGCTTTCAATTGGAAATTCCTGACTCCGCTGGCTTTCGTTCTTTTGATGGTCACGGCGTTGATGAATGCGCTTCTGCGCGGGACTTCTCCCTGGATCTACGCCCTGGGCATGTTCCTGTCGAATGTGGCGCTCGGCTGGTTGGTACTGGAGTTCCTGCGCCGCTATAGCCGCAGTGAACGTGAAAAGTTCGAAGGCCCGGCCAAACCTGTCGTGGAAGCGGCGCCGGTCCTAGGCTCCAGCGAAGGGCATCATTAGGAGAACGACATGACAGTTGCACAAATCATTTTCCTGATCGTTGGGTTGGTCACATTGGTCTCGGCTTTTATGGTGGTGACCACCACAAATCTGATCCATGCGGCGTTGTGGCTGGTATCCACGTTGTTTGCGGTGGCGATCCTGTATACCCTGCTCGATGCCAACTTCCTGGCAGTGGTGCAGGTGGTGGTGTATATCGGCGCGATCGCCATCCTGTTCATCTTTGCCGTGATGTTGACCCGCAAAGAGATACGGGACCGCGGCCCGCAGTTGAACTCGTCCTGGTGGTTGAGCGCCATTCTGGCGCTACTGACGTTTGGCGGGTTGGCGGCTCTGCTTCGGGGTTGGGACGGGATGTCCAAAACGGCGGCAGCCCTCCCGTCCGGGTTCGATGCGATGAGCGAACTAGGCACGGCTCTGGTCTCGCCGAATGCCTTTGTCCTGCCGTTCGAGATCGCGTCGGTCCTGCTGCTGGCGGCCCTGGTTGGCGCGGTCTATGTTTCGTTCAATCGCAAATAGGAGGCACTGATGGTTCCGCTTTCCTGGTATCTTATTCTTGCGGCCGCGTTGTTCAGCATTGGCTTGTTTGGCGTACTGGCCCGCAGAAATGCGGTCGCCATCCTGCTCGGCGTGGAATTGATGCTCAACGCCGTGAACGTGAACCTGGCAGCCTTTTGGCGCTACCTCGATCCGACAAAAATGAACGGCCAGGTCTTTGCAATTATTGTCTTCGCGGTGGCCGCGGCGGAAGTGGCTGTGGGCCTGGCATTGGTGATTTCCGTCTATCGCCGCCGGAATACGGTGGTGGCCGACGAGATTGATTTGATGAAGTGGTAGGGAGTTATGGCGACTGAGACTTTGATTTGGTTGATTCCTTTACCGCCCCTCCTGGCATTTTTCCTGATCGTGTTATTCACGAACAAGAATAAGGCGTTGAGCCACACCGTGGGTGTCGGCGCGGCAGCTCTTTCGTGGCTGGGAAGTATGGTGGTGTTCGTGCGCGCCCTGGGTGTTCACGAACTTGGCAAGGAGCCGTTCACTTCTTCGATCAACTGGCTGCCGGTGGGTGACGCCTGGTTCAAGATCGGCGTGTTGATCGATCCGTTTGGCGCGGCAGTGCTTTTCTTTGTATCCATCACGATCTTCATGATCTTCCTATATAGCGTTGGCTACCAAAACTTTGGCCAGCCTGCCGGGGATCATGACCGCCCTGGTCTGCCGCCACACGGCGCGACCGTGGAAGAACACGGCCACAAACACATGGTGCCCTCCATCGAGCCGATGTACTCGCGTTTCTTCGCCTTCCTGGGCTTGTTCGCCTTCGGTATGTACACGCTGGTGGTTTCGGATAACCTGCTGACGATGTTCGTCGGCTGGGAAATCATGGGCCTGTGTTCATACCTGCTGATCGGTTTCTGGTACGGCAAGGAATCGGCCCGCAACGCGGCGGTCAAGGCTTTTATGACCACCCGCGTCGGCGATGTGTTCATGCTGCTCGGCATTGCTTTCCTTTATTCGGCGACCGGCACGCTCTCCTTCCGTGAAATCTTCCAGCCCGCAGTCTTGCAAGTTTTGGCGGGCGCGCCGGCCGCATTCGGACTTTCCGCGGCCGGGTTGATCGGCCTGCTGCTCTTTATCGGCACCATTGGCAAATCTGCACAGTGGCCGTTGCACGTTTGGCTGCCGGACGCGATGGAAGGCCCGACCCCGGTCAGCGCCATGATCCATGCGGCTACCATGGTTTCGGCAGGCGTCTACGCGGCCATCCGCATGTTCCCGCTGCTCAGCCTCGACCCGCACACCATGTCGGTGGTGGCCTTCATCGGCGCCTTCACGGCCCTCTTCGCCGCCACCATTGCCGTGGCGCAGAATGACATCAAGCGCGTGCTGGCCTACTCGACCATTTCGCAGTTGGGCTTCATGATCGCCGCCCTGGGTGTAGGCGCATACATCGCCGCGGCCTTCCACCTGATCACGCATGCCTTCTTCAAGGCGTTGCTCTTCCTTGGCTCCGGCTCGGTCATCCACGGCATGGAGCACGGCGTCCTGCACACCGGCGAGCACGTGGATGCACAGGATATGTTCAACATGGGCGGCCTGCGTAAGAAGATGCCCATCACCTTCTGGACCTTCCTGATCGGCGGCTTCGCCCTTTCGGGCTTCCCGGTCATCACCGCCGGGTTCTGGTCCAAGGATGAAATTTTCGCCGACGCCTTTGCCAACGGTCACATCGTAGTGTTCATCACGTTGGCGTTGGCGGCTTTCCTGACCGCCTTCTACACCATGCGGCAGATCACGCTGTCCTTCCTGGGGGAACCTCGCACCAAGGCTGCTGAGAACGCCCAGGAGACTCCCTGGACGATGACCGTCCCATTGATGGTGCTAGCGTTCTTTGCCGTGACCTATGGCTGGGTTGGCATTCCCGAGCATTTTCCGCTCCTCGGCGGACTCCTGCCAAACTGGTTCCACGAATTTGTCGGCAGCACCCTGGCGCAGATGCCCGAAGCTGCCCCGTTTAGCTATATTCCTTTGCTGATCTCTCTCACCGTGGCCCTTGGCGGCTTGCTCCTGGGCTGGCTGGTCTATCGCAACGTCGAGACTCCGGCGCAGGATAAGCTGCAGATCCCACTGCTCAAGAACAAATATTACTTTGACGAAGCCTACGACTTCCTGTTTGTCAAACCCGCCTACTGGCTGGCCGAGACCTTTACCTACCAGTGGATTGATCAGGGCGTCATTGATAACCTCTTCCTGCACAGCTTCGGCAAGGTGACGAACTTCCTCGGCGCTTCGATCCGTCGGTACATTGACCTGGCGGTCATCAACCAGTTCGTGGGGGATGGCACGAGCGAGGTGGTCAAGTGGACGGGCCGCAACCTGCGCCCGGTCCAGACGGGCCGTATCCAGCAATATATGATGCTCTCCCTGGTTGTGCTGGTCGTCGTTGGCGGCGCCCTGCTGTTCTACCTGCACCAGTTGGGCCTGCTGTAAAGGAGCGACCATGAACTTCATCGCTACTCATCTTCTTTCTCTGATCCTGTTTCTCCCTGCTCTTTCGGCGCTGGTCATGCTCTTCCTGCCGAAGGATGAGACGAAGCTATTGCGCTGGTTCGCTCTAGGAGCCAGCCTCGTCCCGTTCGCGCTATCTGTCATATTGTGGATCAGTTTCAAGCCCGATGTGAGCGGGTTCCAGTTCCAGGAACAATATACCTGGTACGCAGCCATCAACTCCAGCCTGCACCTCGGCGTGGATGGCCTCTCCCTGACGATGGTCCTCTTGACTACACTGTTGACGCCGCTGGCAATCCTGGCCTCGTTCAGCGTGACCGACCGTGTCAAGCCGTACATGATGTTGTTCCTGTTCCTCGAGACGGGCATGTTGGGCGTCTTCATGGCCCTCGACCTGCTGATCTTCTTCGTCTTCTGGGAAATTGGCCTCGTCCCGATGTACTTCCTCATCAACCAGTGGGGCAGCGCCAACAAAGATTATGCCTCGCTCAAGTTCATGATCTACACCATGGGTGGTTCGCTTGGGCTTTTGTTGGGCATCCAGCTCTTCGGTGTCCTCTTCCACAACTATGACCTGCAATACATCGTCCAGCAATGGAATTCGATCCCTGGCTCGGCTGCCTTTGGGCAAACAGGCATCACGATTGCCCAGGTCAAAGCGGTTGCGTTCTGGGCCTTCGTGATCGCCTTTGCCATCAAGGTCCCGGTCTGGCCGTTCCACACCTGGCTGCCGGATGCTCACACCGAAGCGCCGACTGCCGGCTCGATGATCCTGGCGGGCGTCCTGTTGAAGCTCGGTGCGTACGGGTTCCTACGGCTGGTGTTGCCGCTCTATCCGGTGGAAGCCAAATATTTTGCTGGTGCGCTGGCTTTTCTGGCGGTAGCCGCCATCGTCTTCGGTGCTTTTGGCTCCTACGGCCAGACGGATTTCAAGCGCCTAGTGGCGTACTCCTCGGTCAATCACATGGGCTTTGTGGTGCTTGGTATCGCCGCGGCAGCTTTCGCCATGGGGACGAACGATGCGAGAATCGCACTGGATGGCGCCATCCTGCAAATGTTCAACCACGGGCTGTCGGCGGCTGGCATGTTCTTCCTGGTCGGCGTGATCTACGAACGGACACACACGCGCAACCTGGAGGAATTCGGCGGCTTGTTCCCGCTAGTGCCCATCTACGGCGGCATCCTGATCTTTACCAGCATGGCCTCGCTGGGCCTGCCCGCGCTCAATGGCTTCATTTCTGAATTCCTGGTGGTGCGGGGCGCATACGGCGTCGGTGTCCATGCTTCGCCGGTGATGCTCGTTTACACAGCCATTGGCATGCTCGGTTTGTTGATGACAGGCGCTTATATCCTCAAAGGGATCAAGAAAGTGCTGCATGGCCCGTTGAATGAACATTGGGCCTCTGCGAGCGGCGAACATAAGCTGACCGAGATCAGCACGCGCGAAATCATTGTGATGGCTCCGCTCATGACGCTGATCCTGGTCA
>JAKANW010000176.1 GCA_021823555.1 Chloroflexota bacterium | reverse complement strand
TCCGCCTCGAGCCGATGACCGAAGCGCACATCCCCGCGCTGGCCGCGATCGGCGCCGGGCAGGATTTTTGGCATTTCATGCTCTATGGCGAAATGCGCACAGACGCCGACATGCGCAACTGGGTGCTGGATATTCTCTCCCGCAAAGGGGATGTGCCGTTCGTGGCCGTGCATTTGGCGTCGGGCCGCGTGGCCGGTGCGACGCGTTACCTGAACGTGGTGCCTAAGGACCGCGGCTTGGAAATCGGCGGCACGTGGTACGGGCCAGAGTTCCAGCGTACGGCGGTCAACACCGAATGCAAGTACCTGCTGCTTCGTCACGCTTTCGAGACGCTGGGCGCCATCCGTGTGCAGATCAAAACCGACGCGCGCAACGTCCGTTCGCAGAAGGCCATTGAGCGCATCGGCGCGGTCAAGGAAGGTGTGCTGCGCAACCACATGATCCTGCCCAATGGCGTGATCCGCGATTCGGTGTATTACAGCATCATCGATTCGGAGTGGCCGTCCGTGAAAGTGCGGTTGGAGGAAATGATGAAAAAATATGAGCGGGGGAGTTAACTCTGCTCATTCCCGGTCCACGTTGAATAGCTTGTACTTCGCGGCCTTTTGACAGTCTTTTTCTTCATGACCTGTCTCGCCGCAAAACGAGCAGCGGACTGGCGGCTGCGGTTTCTTTTTGTCTGAGGGACGCGCGGTGAGATTCGAAATGAATGTCAGGAGGGATGCAAAGAGTTTTTTCATCTTACCAGGCATACGCCTCCGGCGCTTCGCCGCCGGGGCCCGGCCAGATTTCGTCCAGCTTGGCCAGTTCGACTTTGCTGAATTTGATCTTGAGCGCGCGCAGACTGCCGGTCAGCTGCTCCAGCGTGCGCGGGCCGAGGATTGGTGCGGTCACGACGGGGTTAGTCAGGAGCCAGGCCAGCGCCACATCGGCGGGTTTCTCGCCTATCTGTTTGCAGAATTTTTCCCAGGCTTCCAGCTGCGGACGATATTTCTTGATGTCATTTTGCATATCTTTGGATGCGCGCCGGCCTTCTTTGATCTTCTGCAACACGCCGCCCAACAATCCGCCCGCCAGCGGACTCCACGGGAGCAAGCCGAGTCCGTAATCCTTGCAGGCAGGGATCACTTCCAATTCGACCATGCGATCCTTGAGGTTGTACAGGCTTTGCTCGCTCACCAGCCCCAAAAAGTGACGCGCCTTGGCGGCCTCCTGCGCCTTGGCAATGTGCCAGCCCGCAAAATTGGATGAGCCTACGTAGAGCACCTTTCCCTGCTGCACAAGCGTTTCCATGGCTTGATAGATTTCCTCCCAAGGGGCGAGACGGTAAATGTGGTGCATCTGGTACAGGTCAATGTGGTCGGTCTGTAAGCGCTGGAGGGATGCGTCGCAGGCTTCGCGGATGTGGTAGGCGGAGAGCCGCGATTGGTTGGGCCAGTTGCCCATGATGTTGTAGACCTTGGTGGCGATGACCGTCTTCGCGCGCCGGCCTCCGCCCTTGGCGAACCAGCGCCCAATGACCTGCTCGGAAAATCCCTTGCCCATGTTCCGCCCGTAGACGTTGGCGGTATCGAAGAAGTTGATTCCCAATTCATGCGCCTTGTCCATGATCGCGAAGGCGTCTGTTTCGGTGGTTTGCGGGCCGAAGTTCATTGTCCCCAAGCATACGCGTGACACGCTCAAGCCGGTTCGTCCACGTTGTGTGTATTCCATGTTTTGTCTCCAGTAATGATGATTGGATTTCGTTGCATATGATACCCCCACAAAAGAACGAATGCAACGACCACACCTCGTCGGATGTTGGTGTGAGCTAAAATACCATTCGCCCGATGACCACTCTAACTGGCGCATGCCTAGTGCTCAAAAGATTTTTCATTTCTAGCTCCTTACCGACGATAGAGACAGTTACTTTGAAAGATGCGCCCCAACCCTGGTGGTGTTGTTCCCCAGCTTCAAAATCAGCTCTACATGCGAACTCACCTGGTTTTTGGCGTAAATATTCTTCAAGTGGAATTCCAGCGTGCGGACCGAAATACCGAGCGAGGCGGCGGTCAGATTGTTGCTTTTGCGTCCCATTCCTCGCCAAACACCTATTTCATTAAGCTTCTTCCGCACCGATGCGCCAGGCGAAAAGGAAGAACGCCAGGGCGATGGTCAGCAGGGAGCGGAAGGCGGCCGAAATGCCCAAAAAGAAAGTGAGAATGCCCATGTAGTGCAGGTGGTGCAGGTATTTGTGCGGGCCATCCTGGATCAATTTGTGGCACTGCTGGATAGTCACTTCGATGCTGAACTGCCTGCCCAGTTGACCCTCCAATGCCGGTCACTTGCGACTCTTGCTTCCAAATAAAACTATTTTTTCGGCAGTCTGTTCTTCCTGCCACGCCCGTGCCTCTTCCATTATCTTCAAAATGAAGTCCGTTTTTGCTTCGGAGTAATCACTGCTTTCGTTCCACTCGCGCTCTGCCAGTTGACGTTTGTAGGTTTCGTAGGTGCGGCGTGCTTCAGCGTGGACGCGCAGATAATCGCGGAAGAGCAGGTGGTCGCGCCACCACTTGCTGTCCAATTTCACCATGTGAATGTGATGCGTGCGGACGCCTTCGGCGGTCGTCTTGCGGAAGAAACGCCGTTGGGGTGTCTCCTGCTCGAACTCCTGCATGTAAACGTATCCCATCTTGACGATGGGCTGGATACAAAATTGGTCAGCCTCCTCCAACGACCGGACGGCGATCATGATGTCAATGATCGGCTTGGCACCCAGTCCCGGCACGGAGGTGGAACCGATGTGTTCGATGCAGAAGAAGTGCTCACCAAGCGCCTCGGTCAAGTGCGCTTTTTCCTGTTCGAAGAGGACCGGCCATTGCGGGTTGTAGTCGGCGATGATAATTTTCATGGAATGTCCTTTCTGCGCGTAGTCAATACAGAGCGCGTTGCATGGCGGTGGATTGGGTCACACAAAATGGAGAAAAAACTTCGTTGGCAGAATCCGCTTTACGGTCCGGTGCGATGTATCCCTCTGAATGGGCCGAATCAAACCTCGGGCTGGGAAAGAATCGGGGCGGCTTCGAAGGCGCGGTCCCGGCTCGAAAGCATGAACAAGCCGATCGTGCTGACCACCCCAAGGATCAGTCCGCCAATCCAAATGGCTCGCGGCGCGACGGCGTCGTTCAAGTAACCGCCGATCAGCGGCGCGGCTGCGCGGGACACGCCCCAGCCAATCCAATACAAGGACATGTAGCGGCCGCGCGCGTCGGCGGGGGCGCGGTCAGCCACGTATTTGCTGGCGGTGGGGACGAGTGTGAGTTCGCCGAAGGTCAGGATCACCATGCTTAGCCAGAAGCCCCAAAAACCGTTCATGAGCGCCACCGACCCCGTGCCGAGTGCGTAGATCAACATGCCCACTGCCAGCACGGGCAGGGCGCGATAGCGGCGCGTGATGCGGGTGACAAAATATTGGACGAACACGCACATGATGGCGTTGGTGGTGGGAATCCAGCCGTATTGACTTTCAATGAGGCCAAAGTTGGTTTTGGTGTAAACCGGCAGCAAAATCCACAACAGGCTCGGTGCGATCAAGCCGACCGCGATAGCCAGCAAAAAAACCATGTAACTGCTGTCGCGAATGACTGTTGCATATCCGCTTTGCGGGTCCGTCTTTTGATCGGCTGACGTTTCTTCTTTTTTTAGAAGTGTTCGGTCCAATGTTTCGCGTGCCAGGAAGAAAAGCAAAAAGCTGTATGCCAAAAATCCGATCGTCGCGCCGTAGAAGGCAAAATCGTAGGAACGCGCTGCGAGGAAGCCGCCCACCGCCGGGCCGAGCGCAAAAGCCGCGTTGTTGGCAATGCGGTTGATGGCGTAGGCGTCGGTGCGGTGGTCGGACGGGATCATATCGGCCAGCATGGCATCGGCGCCTACCTGATAGAGCGGGTTGGAGAGGCCGATGACCACCATCAACACGGCAAATTGCGAATAGGTATCGGCACGCATCAGGAAGAAGTAAGCCAGGCCGGTGATGGTCAGGCTGATGTTCATCACGAATTTGCGCCCGATTCGGTCAGCCAGCGTGCCGGCGACGAAGGAGGAGAACAGCCCCGTGCCGGCGTTGATGGTGATGAGCGTAGCCACCGTGCTGAGCGGCAGGTGCAGTTTGTTGCTGACGTAGATGAGGATGAACGGCCAGATCATGCTGCTGCCGGCCGTGCTGATGACGATGCCCGCAATCATCAGCCAAAACTGGCGCGGGTAACGGAAGGGATGGGTTTCAGAAATGGAATTCATGGATTGATTTTTGCGCTGGATGCGCCGAGAGATGAAAACGGACGAAGTTGCCTCCGTCCGTTTAGTTTACTTGTTTACGCGCTGGTTGTCTATCTGCGGGATTTAGTGCCGGTCGCGCCCGCCGCGGCGATCTCCGCCGCCACGATGGTCGCCGCCGCGGCCGCCGCCCGGACGGGGACCGCTCTTGCGCGAGTCCTTTTCGCGGGCTTCTTCGGCCGTCCAGCCTTCGAGCACAGCTTGGCGGGAGAGGCGGATTTTGCCCTGCGGGTCGATGTCGGTCACCATTACGGTGATCTCATCACCCATGGCAACCACATCCTCCACCTTGTTGACGCGTTCGCTGTCGAGCTGCGAAATGTGGACAAGACCATCCACACCCGGCAGGATTTCCACGAACGCGCCGAAGGCTTCGATGCGCACCACTTTGCCGGTGTAGATATTGCCGACCACGGCGTTCTCGCCTAGTGACTTGACGCGTTCCTCGGCTTCCTTTGCGCCGAGACCATCGGTCGAAGCGATGTACACCGTGCCGTCTTCCTGTACATCAATCTTGGTGCCGGTTTCCTCTTGCAATGAGCGGATGTTCTTGCCGCCCGGGCCGATGAGCGCACCAATCTTCTCCACCGGGATTTTCACGGTGACGATCCGCGGCGCGTGCGGTTTCAGTTCGCTGCGCGGTTTGTCGAGCACAGCCAGCATCTGGTCGAGGATGAACAGCCGCGCCACGCGCGCCTGTTCGAGCGCCTCTTTCATCATCTGCGCGCTCAAGCCGGAAATTTTGATATCCATTTGCAGGGCTGTGATGCCCTTGCTCGTGCCGGCCACTTTGAAGTCCATGTCGCCAAGGTGATCTTCGGTGCCCTGGATGTCGGTCAGGATTTGGTAACGGCCAGTCTCATCGGTGATGAGGCCCATTGCTACGCCGGCCACAGGCGCTTTGATCGGCACGCCCGCGTCCATCAGGGACAGGGTCGAACCGCAGACGGAGGCCATGGAGGTCGAGCCATTGGACGACATGACTTCGGATACGACGCGCAGGGTGTAGGGGAACGTCTCCTCCGCCGGAATGACCGGTTCGAGGGCGCGTTCCGCCAGCGCTCCATGCCCGACTTCGCGGCGGCTCTGCCCGCGCAAGGGTTTGACCTCGCCCGTGCTGAACGGAGGAAAGTTGTAGTGGTGCATGTAGCGTTTGGTATCCTGCGGGCTGAGCGAGTCGATCTCTTGCGCTTCGCCCAGGGTGCCCAGCGTGGCGAGACTGAGCACCTGCGTCTCGCCGCGGGTGAACAGGCCTGAGCCGTGGGCGCGCGGCGAAATGCCGACTTCGCACCAGATCGGGCGGATCTGTGTGGGCGTGCGTCCATCGGGGCGCTTGCCCATGCTGAGAATGCGTTCGCGCACAATCTTGTGCTCGGCTTCGCTGAAGGCGGCCGCCACATCTTTTTGCGCAGGCGCGGTTTCGTTGCCTTCCACGCACATTTCGGCAATGACCGCCGCTTGCAGTTCGTCCATGCCGCCGTAGAATTCGGCCTTGCTCAGCGGTTTGTCGAGCAATTCATTCATCGGTGCGTTGACGCGCTCGAATACTTTCTGGTTCAGTTCCTCGGTCGCCAGGGCAAAGGTCGCTTCGCGCTTTGGTTTCCCAATCTCGGCGGCCATTTGGAGCTGCAGATCGATTAACGGCTGGATGGACTTGTGTCCAAAATCCAGCGCGGCGGCCATCACATCTTCGGGCACTTCCTGTGCGCCGCACTCGACCATGAGGATGGCGTCTCGGGTTCCTGCGATGCGCAGGTCCAGGTCGGAGGCGTCCAATTCCTTGAAGGTCGGGTTGACTACGAACTCGCCATCCACGCGTCCCACGCGCACCGCGCCCACCGGTCCACCCCAGGGGATGTCCGAGATCATGATGGCGGCAGAAGCCGCGTTGATGCACAGGATGTCGATGGGGTTTTCGCCATCCGAAGAGAGCGAGAACATCATCACCTGTACTTCATTGCGCATTCCGTGCTGGAAGAGCGGGCGCAGAGGGCGGTCGGTCAGGCGGGCGGTCAGAATCGCCTCGGTGCCGGGGCGCCCCTCGCGGCGGAAGAAGGAACCGGGAATTTTTCCCCCGGCGTACAGCCGTTCTTC
>JAKANW010000175.1 GCA_021823555.1 Chloroflexota bacterium | reverse complement strand
CGGGCGGCTCGTGCATCAAAGCGCGTGCCAGCGCCAGCTTCTGCCGCATCCCTTTGGAATATTCACCGATACGGCGTCTGGCAGCCTGCGCCAGGCCGAAATATTCAAGCAGGTAATCGCTGCGCGCCTTGCGCCTATGCGGGCTGAGAGAATAAACTTCTCCAAAAAAGTTGAGGTACTCTTCCCCGTTCATGCGCACGTAAAGGCCGTGCTGCTCGGTCAGCACCCCCACCGACGCGCGTACCTGCTGCCCTTGATGGAGAGTGTCGTAACCGGCCACGCGCGCCCAACCGCGGGTCGGGTTGAGCAGGGCGGTTAACATACGAACAGTGGTCGTCTTGCCCGCGCCGTTCTGGCCAAGAAAAGCCAGGATCTGGCCCGGTTTAACGTTGATCGTCACACCGTCCACAGCCCAAAAATCGTTGAACTGTTTACTCAGGTCATTGGTTTCGATCATATTCTTCACTCCAGCATAACGGAGCGAGAATGCCAGGTCAATCAGACAAGAGTCCTCTGAGACGCCTGAGAAGCATCCGCTTCATCTTCATTCTCTTCTTCCATCATGTCTTCTTCCGAATCTTCCCCCGCATCTTCAGGCTCATTCCCGCCATAAGGCTCGACCGGATAAGCAATGTGCGCAGTATCCTGCGGACCGTCTTTTCGGCGATGCCGCCAGAAGAGCGCCCCTGCCGCCAAGATTGCAACGATAACCATCACGGTCTGGTTAGCATTGATACCAGCGATTTGGGATGCATCGAGTCGCAAAAAGTCAAGGCTGAAACGGATCACGGGATAGACGATCAAATAAACCAGAAAAACATCGCCATATTTTCGTTTGCCTTCGTAATTGCGCGTCACCCACATCAGGAGCAGCATATTGGCCAGGTTCAGGATGGATTCGTACGCAAACAA
This sequence comes from Chloroflexota bacterium, assembly GCA_021823555.1. The sequence continues at coordinate 5,510 of JAKANW010000175.1, read as the reverse complement.
TGGGTGATAGTATTCAACGTTCAGGAAACCCGCCAGGCGGTGTTGGGGATCAATGTATATCTTCCACGGCAAATTGGTCGGAGCGCCATATAGTTCCTGGTTGAAAAAATTGCCCCAACGGCCGATCGCCTGTCCAAGCGCCAGGCTTGGCGCGGCGATATCGGCCCACTCGGCAAAATTCAGTTTATATTTCCGGGTGAAAAAGATCATGGCAATTGCCCCGCCGATGACTGCGCCCGGTATTCCCAGGCCACCCATGCGCAGGTTGATCATGTCCAACGGATGGGACAGATAATAAGCCGTGGTTATCCCCTGCGCAATCGAGGAAGGAGGCGGAGTGAAAATGTGCCACAGCCTGGCTCCGACAACGCCGCCGATAATCAGATAAATCAACAGATCCCAGACCATCTCAGGGTTATAGCCTCGGCGTTTGGCTTCGCGGCCCGCCAGCCATCCACCTGCCACAGCGCCCAGCATAAGTATGATCCCATAATATGCCACTATTCGAACCATTTGACCCTGGGATACATAATAGATCCCATCGAATAAAAATTGAATCATGTAGTTTCTCCTAAAATCTTTTCATTTCTTTCATGCGTGCGTGCCCTTGCTGGCGCACATGCGCGATGCGTTGAAGAGCCGTGACATTTGCGAACACAGCAATAATCCCAACCGCCCACAACGGTTGATTGAACACCAGCAGCGGAGCCAGCACCAGATAACGCTCCACGCGCGTCAGAATACCGATCTTGGCTTCGAAGCGCAGCGACTCGGCGCGCGCCTTCACGTAAGAGACCAACACCGAACCCGCCGCGGCTGCAAAAGTTAACAAGCCACCCAGACGGTCCCCCTGCGCCAGAAAATGATAGAGCAACCCACCCAGGATGATCAGCTCCGAGTAGCGGTCACTAACTGAGTCCACGAAAGCGCCGAAATCGCTCGGCTCGCCTCGCAGGCGCGCCATCGTTCCATCCAGTGCATCAACGGGAGTCATCAACAAGACAAACAGGCCGCCCTTGGTCATTTCGCCTTGCGAAAGAAAAAACGCCCCAATGGTGTTGCCGGCCAATCCTAAAATCGTCATGGCATTGGGGGTTAGACCCATTCGATTCAGAAAATTGCCCACGGGGTCAAGAAACCATTTAAACCAAACCCGCAGGCGATCTGTGAATGTCAATTTTTCAGTGGCTATATTTTCCACCGTTCTTCAATCCTTTCTGACAAGATTGTTCAATGATACCCGAAAATACCGGGCTTTTTCCGAAGTTAATTTTCCCCGTCCTGGATATCCGGATCTTCTTCGTTTACCAACACATCGCGTTCACGGCCGCCGCCCTGCGACGGTCCAACGATGCCCATCTCCTCCAACTGATCCAGCAAACGCGCTGCCCGCGGGTAACCGATACGCAGGCGGCGCTGCAAAAGGGAGGCCGAGGCCCGCTGCGTACTCTTGACGATGGAGATGGCCTGTTCCACCAGGCCGTCATCTTCGTCCTCATCCGGTTCCGTCAACAACTTCTCCCAAGGCGGTACATCTTCGGCAGGAATCTCGCTGACCTTTTGCCAGTGTGCGATGATGCGCTCGATCTCCATGTCTGTAACTATCACCCCCTGGGCACGCGTCGGGCTGCCAACTTCGGGATTGAGGAACAACATATCCCCGCGGCCGAGCAAGGTCTCCGCGCCGGTGGTGTCAAGGATGACGCGGCTGTCAATGCCCGAGGCCACTGCAAAGGCCAGGCGGGCCGGGAAGTTGGCTTTGATGAGGCCGGTGACCACATCCGTGCTGGGGCGTTGTGTAGCGACCACAAGATGAATCCCAGTAGCACGCGCCATCTGCGCCAGGCGCACCAGGTTGTGCTCAGTTTGGTCGGGCGCGGACATCATCAGGTCGGCCAGTTCATCAATCATCACCACAATGCGCGGCAAGGGCGCGGCATCACCGCGGCGGGACAGTTTGCGATTGTAGCTATCCAGATCACGCGCGTGGGCAGCCTCCAGCAAACGATAGCGATGTTCCATTTCCACAACCACCCAGCGCAATACGCCCAAGATACGCTCAATGTTGGTCTCGACTTTGCCATATAAATGCGACAAGCCATTGAAGCGCAACAACTCGACCATCTTGGAATCGATCATGACCATGCGCAGGTCTTCGGGGGCGTTGTTCATGGCCAGGCAGGCCGCCAGGGAGGTGATACAAACAGATTTGCCCGAACCAGTGGCCCCCGCGATCAAAAGGTGCGGCATACGCGCCAGGTCGGCTACCAGGGGCTGGCCGGAAACGTCACGCCCAAGTGCCACGGAAAGCGGCGCGCCGAGTTTATGGAATGTCTCGCTTTCCAGCAGGGAGCGCAGGCGCACCACCGATGAACGAGGGTTGGGTACCTCGATGCCCACGTAAGGCTTCCCCGGCACGGGCGCTTCAATGCGCAAGCGTTCGGCAGAGAGCGCCAGGGCCAGGTCTTTTTCCAAAGAGGCGATCTGCGCTACACGTACTTTCAGCTGCTGGGCGTCTTCCTCATCCGAGCCTTTCTTGATAAAACCAGGCTGGACAGCGAACTGTGTGACCGCCGGGCCAACGCGATAACCAATGACCGTGGCCGGGATGCCAAACTCCGAGAGCGTCTTCATGATCATGCCAGCCGTTTGGTTGATCGTACGTTCATCGGCGCGGACAGCGGTCTCGGCCAGCAGGATTTGCAAGGACGGCAGGGTCTCGTCGCGCGGCGGGGCCTTGACAGGACGTTCATCTTTCTTTTCCGGGGCGCGCAAGGAAGTTCGGAATTCGGGCGGGAGTGGGGCGGGCTTTTTCTTTTGGGACGAAACTTTGGCAGGCGTATCGGATGGCTTTTTCTCTTCTATGGCAGGTGGGGGCGCTGCTTCTGCAACGGGCGGCGGGGCTTCGCCTGCCAGACGCAGGAGTTGAGTCTCCAAAACTGCCCACAGTCCAAAGCCGCTCATCACAGTCAATAGCCAGGCAATGAACAGGATCAGCGTGCCTCCTACCGGGCCAGCCGACATCCACAGCAATTTTGAAATCCCCCAGCCAACCAGCCCGCCGTCCATGCCGGCCTCAGCCCGATCGAGGGAGTTGCCTCCGATAACGGCCAGCAGCCCCAAGGTCAGGAGTGAAGCGAGCTCGAGCCAGACGAGGCGGCCCAGACTCCAACGTCCTGTTGGCGGACGCAGGAGCACGAATCCCCCGAATCCCAGCGCGAGGATGATCAGATAACTTCCCCATCCAAACCAGGTGGACAACAGGGTTGCCCACGGGGTAAGCAGCACGCCGCCGGTGATGCGCCAAAGCGCCAGCAGCGACATGAGCGCCAGCGCCAATAAAAACACTCCGCCTGCATCGCGAGCGAAACGCCCGAAATGCAGGTTGAAACGCGCCAAGCGGTCGAGCCAGTTACTGGTGGGCGGCTCGGCCTGTTCGAAATGGCGCGGTGTGCGGGAGCGTCTGGGCATGGATCAGTCGAGGCGCAAGCTAAGCCCCATGCGCTGGTGGGCGGCATCCACATGCAGGACGCGCACTTGAATGGCCTGATCTTCGCTCAGAAAATCTTTGACGGGCTGGCCCGGTTCCAGCGGCATCTCAGAGGCATGGATTAGCCCTTCGACACCTGCTTCAAGGCGGGCAAAGGCGCCATACGAAACCACGCTGGTCACGACCGCCGGAACCACCGACCCGACAGGAAAGGCGACTTCTGCGGTCTCCCAAGGATTGGGATGCAGGCGTTTCAGGCTAAGCGCTACGCGGCAGCGCTCAGGCGCCAGATCTAGTACCTGCACTTCGATGTATTGGCCTAACTGGACGACCTGGCTGGGATGGATTACACGTCCCCAGGACAATTCCGAGATATGGATCAACCCTTCCACGCCGCCCAGATCCACAAAAACTCCGAAGTCGGTAATATTTGTGACTTGTCCGCTGATGCGCTGTCCGGGCTGAATGGCGTTAAAGAGATTGGTGCGCTTGCCAGGCTCGGATAGGGCTGCCCGCTCTGAAAAGACAATGCGCCCATCTTCAGGTACGCATTCAATCACTTTCAAATTGAGCGAGCGCCCGATGTAGGTCTGCAGCGAACCATCCCGATCGGTGATTTCGGTGTTTCCTGCCAGTTCAACCAGGTGCGAGAAGGGCACGAAACCGTACAGGCCATTGCCTTCAACCAACAGGCCGCCGCGGTTATATCCAGTCACCTGCAGGCTGACAATCTGGTCATGTGAATAGAGTTCCTTGACCTGGTCCCAATCTGCGGAAGGCTTGGAAGGTTCCTCCGCTTTCGGCTCCTGCTTGGCCCGGCTTACCGGCGGGGGAGGAGCATATCGTCCCTCCTCAGCCAACACCGATGCCCACCACCCGTCGTCTATCACAGGCATCGAAGCTTCATTTGACTTACGTTGGGCCACCATTAAGGCCTCCTTCCCTATTGCTCATACAATTGAGTTTCCATTTCGAGAATCGCATGTGCAACAGCTTCCACAGCCACACGTTGTTTGCGGTACAGATCCGCTTCCGACATGGCCAGGCGAGAAGCAACTTCGCGCACTTTGCGGCCCTCGATAAATTTCATTTCCAGAATATTATATAAAATCCATTCGGTGGTAAAACGACGATCCCCTTCCGGCTTGACCTGATCCACGGCCTTGCGCAATAAAGCCCGTAGAGCATTGGGAGCATTCCCATCAAACTCATTCGCCGTTTTCTGGACAACCTGCAATTTCATCAGCGGACTGCTGGTCAATTTCGGGCCACCCCAATAATGAGTGAGAGCATCTTTCACCCAGGTGGCAAGATCAGCCTCCTGCGGAAGCGGTTCAGCCAACAGGTTGGCGCGGCTGTCGTAACGTCCCGCCGCGCGCAGACGCTGGATCATTTCAACTTGAGGCTGCAAATCCTGCAGGGAGCGGAAAACCCGTTGCTGCAACTGACGGTCCTCCAAAGCCAGGGCCGCCCGGTCCGCCAGCAGCCAGAGAGATTCACGCTGATCATTTTCCATCTTCTGCTGGCCCAGACGTGCTACTCCCAACACCCCCAACAAGGGAGGCATTTCGTCGCGGTCCATATCGCCGCGCCGACGCTGGTACAGGGGGAGCACCCAGAAGTTGCCCCATTGGAATTCCTGTCTCGTCCTGGCGCCATGGTCTTCCACTTTTTCAAGCGCCTCTGACAGGTTCTCCTGATCAAGCAGGCTGCGCCTGCCTGCCATTACAATCAGGGATAGCCCCTCGCCATCCAACGCGGCTACAAAAGCAGAAGGTGACTGCATATGATCGCGCACGGCAGCCAGGATCGCCTCCAGGAATTGGCGCAAATCACCCTGGGTGAGCAGTCGTTCCTCCAGGTTTTGAAGCAGTGTCAATTCTGCCCGATCGCCACCCAGGAACAATACGCGATCCCAGATGGGGGCCAGGATGGTGATGGCGTGCTCAGTGATCAATACGGTCGCCACCATGCTGACCGGGGCAAAGGCGTTGTAGGTCAGCCCAAATATCTCGCCGGC
>JAKANW010000174.1:5848-6425 GCA_021823555.1 Chloroflexota bacterium | reverse complement strand
CTGCCAGCCAGTTGCTGCGCCTTGCCGATGCGCCCACCCATATATAGGTATTTGAGCGTGTCAGCGGTCTGGATCATTTTTGTCAGCGGGATCATGTGTTTGACTTTTTCGACGATCTCATTGAACTGCTCCCCGGCCAATGCAGCGCGGGCCGCCTCGATCACCATCCAGCCCTGGCAGAGCGAGACGTTGCGCGTATCAATCACCTCGATGTGAACGTTTGGATTCTGTTCCTTCATCATGGCCTGGGCCACGCAGGCTGCCTGGTAGGCGCCGCTGGCAGACGAGGTCATGTGGATGCTGATGATTTCCTGTCTGCCTGCCTGGGCCAGTTCCTGATACGCCTCGAAATAATCGCCGGGGCCGGGGCTGGCCGTGGTTGGCGCGAAGCGGGCGGTCATGAGCCAGCGCAGGAATTCATCGCGCTGGATGGTGACCAGGTCGCGCAGCACCTCCTGACCGCGGTGGATGTAATAAGCAACTGTGCGGATATTAAGCCGTTTCAACATCTCTTCCGGGATGCTGGCGCACGAATCAGTCAAAACAGCTACGGTGGGCATGAATCGCTCCTTGCTTG
>JAKANW010000174.1:0-5838 GCA_021823555.1 Chloroflexota bacterium | reverse complement strand
TTCTATTGTACTCAAAATGCCCCCCTTGCCCTACAGGCAATCAGCCGAATCTATCATTGACCCGCACTTTGTTTCCTCTTACAATACAATCATGGGTTCTGTGCAAATATTGTCGTTTTTTGCGGGTTTTTTCCGCCCCGACCACGACCCTCCATTGGCTTCTGTCCTCGCGTAAATTCCTACTTTAGCGTTTCCCATTACTATTTCCTATTGGAGGACTATCCTATGCCTACCCCTATCGTTTCAAAACGGGCTCCCATCTACGCTGACGTTCCCGACGGACAGTGGAATGACTGGCGCTGGCAGTTGAGCCACCGTTTGAATACTGTCGAAGAGATTGAGAAGATCATTTCCCTGACCGATAGCGAGCGCAAAGCGCTCCAGACCAGCGGCCTCTTCCGCGTGGATGTTACACCGTACTTTATCTCGTTAATTGAGCCGGATGATCCCGAAGACCCGGTGCGCAAACAGATCATTCCCCGCTCGGAGGAGATGCAGGCCTTCACCGCCATGATGGAAGATTCCCTGGCTGAAGACCGCCACTCTCCCGTGCCGGGGCTGGTTCACCGCTATCCTGACAGGGTGCTGATGCTGGTGACCACCCAGTGTGCGTCCTATTGCCGCTATTGCACCCGCTCGCGCATCGTGGGCGATCCGGGCCAGACCTTTTCCCGCCATGAATTTGAAGCCCAGATCGAGTATCTGAAGCGCACTCCGCAGGTGCGCGACGTGCTGCTCTCCGGCGGCGATCCCCTGGTCCTGGCTCCCAAGATCCTCGAGGAGATCCTGACCCGCCTGCGGGAAATCCCGCACATCGAAATTGTCCGCATCGGCTCGCGTGTGCCGGTTTTCCTGCCCATGCGCGTGACACAGGAATTATGTGATATGCTCGGCAAATTCCACCCGTTGTGGTTGAACATCCACGTCAACCACCCGAACGAGATCTCCACGGAACTTGCCGGGGCCTGTGACCGTTTAACACGTGCCGGCATCCCGCTTGGCAACCAATCAGTGCTGCTGGCAGGCGTCAACGATTGTGTCCACATCCAGCGCGAACTGGTGCAGAAGTTGACCCGCATCCGCGTGCGCCCCTACTACCTTTACCAATGTGACTTGGTGGAAGGCGCCGGTCATTTTCGCACACCGGTGGCCAAGGGCATCGAGATCATCGAAGGGCTGCGCGGCCATACTTCAGGATATGCCGTCCCGCAATTCATCGTGGACGCCCCTGGCGGCGGTGGCAAGATTCCGGTGATGCCCAACTACCTGCTCAGCTCGTCGGATCACAAAATCATCCTGCGCAACTTCGAAGGCTTTGTCACTACATACGAGGAGCCGACTGAATACCACTCCCACGATCCGAAGACTTGCAAATTCTGCCAGAACAAACGTCCCGAACCAGGCCAGAGTGGAGTTACCGGTCTACTGGATGGCGAGGATATGTTCATCAAACCTGTTTCATTTGATGAAGTACATGACCGCGGCGGCATCCAACATCGTTTGAAGGATAGCAAAAAGTGGGTGCCGTTGGGCATTGGCTCGGGAGAAACCAATCCTGCCGAGCAATAACCATGAGGAGAAAAGTATGATATCCAAGATGTATAAGGCGATTTCCCTGTTGCTGGCAGCCGTTTTCCTGTTGGCGGCTTGCGCACCCGCCCAGGTTACCCCGAACCCGGCGGATGTTCAAAAGCAGGTCGCGAGCGCGGTGGCGATGACGGTCGAGGCGCAGAATGCGCAGACCCAGGCCGCACAGCCAACAATTACGTCAACGACCGAGCCTACCAGTACCGTTGCAGCTACTATTACGCCTATATTACCGACCGCCACGCCGTTTGTGGTCACACCGCCTTCCTCGGGGGGTGGTAGTAGTGGCGGCGGCGTCGCTCCCACCTATAAGTATGCGTGCGATGTCGTGGGACAGCGGCCGCGTGATAACACAGAATTCCATCCCGGCGACTCATTCGATGTCAAGTGGACGATTGTCAACACTGGGACGGAGACCTGGCCGGCAGGCTATGACCTGAAGTACTATAGCGGCCCCCGGATGACTAGCGCAACGGTCGTGCAGCTTCCCGAGATCAAACCAGGCAAGACTTACTCTGTGGTGTTCGATGCCCAAGCCCCGGCCGAAAAGGGTTTCCAGGTGATGACCTGGACGATCAGCGGCTTCTGTTTCCCTTACGTTGCGATCGTCGTAAAGTAGGTCGGAACCAGCGCTTTGATGTTGGGTGACTTGGCGTCAGGAGTTGGCGATGAACAGGCAAAAACGGAAATCTGTCTACGTTTTTTTGATGACAGCGATTCTGATGTTCGCTTGTACTTCTTCGCTTTTCCCGGAGATCGCCCCGACGATGGATTCCTTTTCCATCAGCACTGCCATCGCTGCCACGTCCGGGGCTGCTTCTACACAGACGGCTGCTGTTGGGCCGGCCCTCGCCCCACAATCGCAACCTCAGCCAACGTCTGATATTGGTACTGCCATTGCTTTGACGGCCAATGCGGCAGGGACACAAACGGCCGCGCTCATTCCACCTACCTTGACGCCCACCGTTACGTTGCTGCCCACCAGGCCAGCCTCTGTGACACCGACATCCACGTCAACCTTTGTGTTCACCATCCCAACCTGGACGGCTACCAGTAAACCGCCCACGCCCACCAAGCAGAAAAGGGGTGGAGGCGGCGGGGGTGGAGGTGGGGGAGGTGGCGGCGGCGGTGATGGCACTCCCGGCCATAACTTTACCTGCAAGGTGAGCAGCGTCGTTCCAGATAATGGGACCGTTTTCCCACCCGGGAAGAACTTTAATGCCCGTTGGATCGTAGAGAATACCGGTTCCAATTGGGATGCCGGCAGCACCGACTATATCTACGTGGGCGGCGATTTTTTCCAACTGGAGACTGGATACAACCTGGGTTATAACGTTATTACAGGTGACAGGGTGGACCTGCCGGTTGACATGCGGGCGCCATCCTCGCCGGGTACGTATACGACGCAATGGGCCATACACATTGGCAAGTACCTTTTCTGCCCGATGAGCTTGACCATCGTAGTCCAGTAGGAGACCGGCCGCATCCACACAAGGCTTTGCCTGCTCATTGCGGCGAGGATCAACAAAATAGTGGCTGGTCACAGACCAGCCACTATACTTTTATGACGACGAGCAATTACGATGCAGGCGGAAGCGGTTCATCATTGCCCGGCGCTGCCGTCGCAGCAGCAGGGGCCGGCTTCTTGTTGCGCAGGGTAAAGAATCCGACTGCAGCCGGCACAAGGATCAGCAGAACCGACAGGCACAAGAGAACAAATCCAACCGGTGCAGGAAGCGTTTGGACGGATTGCACTCCATTCGAGGTCACGTTCAAGGGCGTATTGGTTGCAATGAGAACGCCCCAGATACAGGCAAAGATTGCCGCACAGCCACAAACCAATGCGGATATCACGGTAGCGATAATGCCAACAGTTTTATTATTCATCTTTTTCTCCTGTCATTAGGTTTTCATTAGTATAAGGCAAACAAAAATGGGATGCAAGCATCACTTGCATCCCATTGGTATTAACTGCGCAACTTTGCGCCCACTTCTTGCTCCAACCGTTTGACGATCTTGTTGCGGATGGCGGCGGCCTCGGCGTCGGTCATGGTTTTATCAGCAGCCTGGTAGGTGAGACTATACGCCAGCGACTTTTTCCCGGCCCCGACCTGCTCTCCTCGATAAAGGTCGAACAAGCGAACGTCGGTCACGTTCTTGCCGCCCGTTTGCCTGATCAGCGCTTCGACGCGCGACGCGGCGACTGATTCGTCCACGATGACGGCGATATCCTCATAGACCGGCGGGAATTCCGGTACGGGCGCGATGCCGTAGGTCGGCGCGGCGGCGCGCAGGGCTTCGAGGTCGAATTCGGCCACAAGGACGGGGGCGCTGCCCAACTCATACTTCTCCTTCACCAGCGGATGCAGTTCGCCGAATACACCCACCGTTTGCCCGTTGACTTTTACTTCGGCGGCCTTGCCTGGGTGTAAACTCGCGCTGAGCGGAGCGACCAGAGGGAGCGCAGGCGAAGCGCCCGCGACAGTGCAGGAAACGTCTGTGTAGCGGAGGCCGCTCAAAAGGAGTTCGATGCGGCCCTTCATATCGTAGAAATCCATGGCGGGCGAGTCTTTCACATCCCAGGCTGTGGCGATGCGCAGGCCGGTCATCACAAGGGCAAGTTTGCCCAGCTCGTCCGGGAGAGCCTGCCCTGCGACCATAGAGAGTATTGAAGGGTCATTTTTGCGCGGCTCGAAGACGGGCCCCAGTTCGAACAAGGCCAGCGATTCGGCGCGGGTGTTCTTCTCGGCGGCCTCCAGCACAGAAGCGACGAGGCTGCGGCGCAGGACGCGACGTTCGGGCGTGATGGGATTGGCGATTGCGGTGTACTCGCTGTATATAACCAGGCGGCCTTCGCGTTCGGGCGAAGTCATGCGATACGTGACAACCTCCTGTAAGCCGAGGCTGACGAGAATGTCACGAACGCGCTCTTCCCATTCGAAGGTCGGGTTGCCGATCTGCGGCGGGAGCGGGTCGGAGATGCGCGTCTCTGGGATGCGGTCGTAGCCGTAACTGCGGGCCACCTCTTCGAGCACATCGGCTACGCCGATGATACCTTCACCGATGTCGAGACGATGCGGTGGAGTTGTAACACGTAATGCGTGATCCGTAATCTCGCATTTGAATTCAAGACGCGTGAGCAGGTCGGAGATTTCCTTCAATGTGAGTTCGATGCCGAGCAATCTCTTCACATCTTTGGATGTCACCTCGACCACCGCCTCTGTGGGCGGGAGCGGATAGTTGTCTACCAGGCCGGGAGCGACCGCGCCGCCCGACCATTCTGCTATCAGCTGCAAGCCGCGCCGGACGCCGGTCTCGGCCAGGGCAGGGTGCACCCCACGCGAGAAGCGGAATGACGCCTCGGACGGCAGGTTGTGCTGTTTGGCTGTGCGGCGGATGTTGATGAAGTTCCAGGCCGCGCCTTCGAGCAGGATGTTGACGGTCTTGTCGGTGACCTCGGACTCGGCGCCGCCCATCACGCCCGCGATGGAGAGCGGGCCTTTCTCATCACAAACCAGCACGTTCGTGGCGGTCAGGGTGCGTTCGTTGCCATCCAGCGTGGTGAGCTTCTCACCGTCCTTTGCGGTGCGGGTGATGATCGTGACATGCGCTTCGTCTCCGCTGCCGCTCCGCTCTGCGCGAGATGCGAGCACGTCGTAATCGAAGGCGTGCAATGGCTCGCCAAGCTCGAGCATGGCGTAGTTGGTGGCGTCCACGATGTTGTTGATAGGGCGAATCCCTGCCAGCTTGAGCCTGCGCTGGATCCGGTAGGGGCTGGATTTTATTGCCACGTCCCGGATCAACCCCAACACGAAGCGCGGGTTGAGTTCCGGGTTTGTGATCTCGATGGAGACTTTGCCCTCCATGGACTTGCCCGAGGTTGGATACTGGATAACCGGCTTCTGGAGCGGGCGGCCCGTCATGGTGGCCAGTTCGCGCGCGATGCCGATCACGTTGGCGTTGCGCGCCATGTTCGGCAGGATGCTGATGTCGAGCGCGGCGTCGCCCATGTAATCGGCCAGTGACATGCCAACAGGCGCATCGTCATCCAACAGGATGATGCCCTCGTGTTCCTCGGAGATGCCGAGTTCCTTTTCCGAACAGACCATCGAGTAGGAATCCACGCCGCGGATTTTCGTGCGCTTAAGAGTCGTCAGCACCAGACCCTCGGCATGACCGTCGTACAAGGTTGAACCTTCCTTCGCCCAGGCGACCTTGATCGGTTTGGCGAGTTTGCCCGTGCCCTTCACG
>JAKANW010000173.1 GCA_021823555.1 Chloroflexota bacterium | reverse complement strand
CCGATCTGAAGGTGACACGCTGCTCAAACATACAACCATCCGCAAACAGATCGCCGAACACATGGTCGCATCCAAGCACACCTCGCCGCACGTGCTGACCGTAATGGAAGCGGACCTGTCCAAAGTCGCGGCGCATCGCGTTGCCAATAAAGCCGCCTTCGAACGCGATGGAGTCAATCTCACGTTTACCGCGTATTTCCTAATGGCAATTGTGGCGGGATTGAAAGCTTATCCGAACGTCAACTCCTCGTGGACGGATGATGGACTGCTCCTCCACAGGGCCATCAACATTGGCATGGCGACTTCGCTGGGCGAGGAAGGCTTGATCGTGCCGGTCATCAAGGGTGCGGATAACCTGTCGCTGCTGGCGATGGCCCGCTCGATCAATGACCTGGCCGCCCGCGCCCGCGCCAAGAAACTACACCCCGACGAAGTCAGAGGCGGGACATTCACCCTCACCAATCATGGCGTCAGCGGATCGTTGTTCGCTTTCCCAGTCATCAACCAGCCGCAATGCGGCATTCTGGGCGTCGGCGCAATGCAAAAACGCGTCGTTGTGATTGACGACGCGATTGCCATTCGCCCGATGGTATATCTCTCCTTCGTCTTCGACCATCGTACCCTGGATGGCGCATCGGCTGATTGGTTCCTGGCAAAAGTTAAAGAAACTCTGGAGAACTGGGCGTAACATGACCAACTTCGACGAACGCGCCAAAGACTGGGATTCCGACCCAATGAAAGTGGAACGCGCTGGCGCCATGGCGGAAGCCATCCGCAGGGCGATCCCGCTTTCCGCGGATATGAGCGCCCTCGAATACGGCTGCGGGACCGGGCTGTTGAGTTTTGCCCTCCAAGCAGACCTCGGCCAGATCACGCTGGCAGATACATCCCAGGGCATGCTGGATGTGCTGACAGAGAAGATCGCCGCAGCAGGCGTGACCAACATGCACCCCGTCCGGCTCGATCTTTCCACCGATCCCCTGCCTACTGACCGTTACCAAATCACTTATTCGCTGATGACCCTGCATCATATTCACGATATCAAAAGCATCCTCCGTAAGTTCCATGCCCTGCTGGAACCGAATGGATATTTGCTAGTCGCCGACCTCGATAAGGAAGACGGCACCTTTCACACCGATGGGACGGCCGATGTGCACGAAGGCTTTGACCGTGCAGAACTTCAAAGGCAGGTGGAAGCTGCCGGGTTTGGCAACGTCACATTTTCAACCGCCTACGAGATCAAAAAGAAAGTGGGCGATGTGGAGAAAGGATTTCCTGTTTTCCTGATGTCCGCGCAAAAATTATAGGTGAGACTGAAGTAGGCTCCAAGGTGTTTCGCACGTCCAATGGATAGTATTCCTACACAAGCCGTCTTTGAAAGCAACTTTAGAAGTTGAGGAGTGACTCATGGCTGAAATTCAAATGGACCATGCGGGGGTGAAAACCCATCCGCCCATCTTGTTGTTACTGAGTTTGATGGCTGCATTCTTGTTGAACTGGCTGCTCCCACTGCCAATCGCTTTGCCTGACTATTTTCGAGTTGGCGGCATTCTCATTGCAGCGGCAGGCTTTGCATCAGCCTTCATGGCGGTTCGCCAGTTTGGCGTTGCGCGCACCACCCTTGATCCGCACGGGTCGGTCGGTGCGCTCGTGACTAGCGGCCCGTATCGCTTTTCACGGAATCCGATCTATCTTGGCTTTATCTGCGTCTTGGTCGGTCTGCCGCTGGCCCTGGGATCGTACTGGGGGATCATCCTCAGTCCGGTGCTGGTATTGTTGATGCACAACCTTGTCATCCAGCACGAAGAGGCCTACCTTGAGAATAAATTCAAGGACCAGTACACAGGCTACAGGTCCCGCGTGAGGCGCTGGTTATAAAAACTGTCGCCGATTCCCGGAAAATCTGTGTTATACTCCCGCCGCTCCAAATGGAGCACAATACTTCTGGGAAATTGTTTTGATTACTCTGAATGATGGCCCGATGCGACATCGGGCTTTTTTGTTGGGCTGGCAAACCTGAAAAGGCGAGCCAGGGTTGACAGGAAGGAAGTTAAACGGAGTCATCAGAACATCCCAATGACAATGTCGTTGCGAGCGGAGCGAAGCAACTTGTGAATAACAGAGGATTGCTTCGCCCTCGCAACAACATAAAAAAGGAATCTGATGACAACCGAATTTACTTCCCTCAACCTGCGTCCAGAGTTGATGCAGGCCATTACCGAACTTGGCTATAGCGCGCCGACGCCCATCCAGGCAGGCATGATCCCGCTCATGCTGACCGGCGTGGACGTGATCGGCCAGGCCCAAACCGGCACCGGCAAGACCGCCGCCTTCGCTCTCCCCATCCTCCACAATTTTGAATCCAGCCGTTTGCCGCAGGCGCTCGTCCTGGCGCCCACGCGCGAGCTTGCATTGCAGGTGGCCGATGCCATGCACGATTATGGCAAACACCTGCATATGCGCGTGCTCGCCGTCTATGGCGGCCAGCCGTACGCCCCGCAGATCAACAACCTGCGCCGCGGCGTGGATATTATTGTCGGCACGCCAGGTAGGTTGATTGACCTGATGGAACGCAAAGTCCTCGACTTGAGCGGGATCAAGACCGTCGTCCTGGATGAAGCGGACGAAATGCTCAACATGGGCTTCATCGAAGATGTCGAGTCCATTTTGGATGCAACGCCCGCTGAACGTCAGACTGCGCTCTTCAGCGCGACCTTGCCCGTCCGCATCCGCAAACTGGCCGAACGTTTCATGCGCCAGCCTCAATCTGTTACCGTTAAACGGGCCACCCTGACCCTGGCGGAGACTGAACAGCGTTACTATCTTGTCCACGAATCGGATAAGTTAAATGCGGTGATGAACCTGCTCGAAATGGAAGACCCCACCAGCGTGTTGATCTTCGCCCGCACCCGCGCCGAGACGGGACTGCTGGCCAGCGAGTTGACCCAGCGCGGCTTCCCCGCTGAGGCACTCAACGGCGATCTCGAACAGAACGCCCGCGAGCGCATCCTGGGCCGCTTCCGCGAGAACCAAATCAAGGTGCTGGTCGCCACCGACGTGGCCGCCCGCGGCCTCGACATTGACGATATTTCCCACGTCATCAACTATCAACTGCCCGACGATCCCGAAGTGTATGTCCATCGCATTGGGCGCACGGGCCGCGCCGGAAAGACCGGCATCGCCATTTCGCTCTTCACGCCGCGCGAGAAGCGCCGCCTGCGTGACATCGAAGGCTTCACCAAACAGGCTCTCACGCTTGCCAAGCTGCCCACCCCCGATGACATCCGCGCCCGTCGCGAGCAGAAGCTCATTGACCAGATGAAGGTCTGGCTCGGCCGCGGCCGCTACCAGCGCGAGCGCGAGATGGTTCAGCAGTTGGCCGCCGAAGGTCACGACATCGTAGAAGTAGCCGCCGCTGCACTCAAGCTGGCGCGCGCCGGAGAGAAACAGCGCCCGGTGGCCACTGTAGCCGAAGTAGTGGAGACGCGCCCCTCGTACAAGAGCGAGCGCGGTTTCTCGCGCGGCTCGAGCAAACGGGACTACGCCGCCACCGGCAGGCGTTCGCATGAGGTCGGCATGATCCGCATGAAGATGAGCAAAGGCAAACTGCACGGCGTGCGCCCTAATGACGTGGTCGGCACGATCGCATTCCATGCTGATATTCCCGGCAATACCATTGGCAAGATCCGTATCGAAGACAACCATACCTTCGTGGACATCCCCGAACAATACGCCGAGAAGGTCATGCTCCACAACGGCAACTACCGCATCGGCAAACACAAGTTCGCGCTGGAAGTGGCCTGATCTATCCAACGCTGAGATCCGGCAATCATCGTCCCGCAGGTTTCGTTTCAGAGCGATTGAAACGCTCAAACCTGCGGGACGATAGTTTATAGTATTCCTGAACGGCGGTAACTGCCAACCCGCGAGTGCGTCGCACCTGCCGTTTGAAACAAAACCGTTAAACGGAATTGGTTTTCGCTTGGGGCATACCCGATAAATATGGTGCGACGCACGGACTAACCAGCCACGAACTGCATAATTAACCGCGTACCACCTTTAAAGCTCCCGGTAACATTTCCAACGCAACCTGGCGAAGGTTGCTGCCAAAACTGGTGAATATCTCGCCATCTGCGTGGATATAAAGCGGACGGTCGGCGCTCATCGAGAATTTCTGGCAACTGCCCATGCGGATCTGTTTGGTGAAGCGGCCATGCGTACCCTTCATGAATTCGGGCAGCAGGCGGAACATCATGGCGCGCGAAACCTTGCGGACGACGGTGTATTCCAAAATGCCATCATCCACTTTGAAATCCGGAGCGATGATGAACCCACCGCCTTCACGTCCACCATTGCATAGCACGGTCATCAACACCTGGTCCTCCCATTTTTCGTGATCCGTCTCGAAGCGGACCAGGGCAGGATGGTGGTTGAGCAGGATGGTCTGGATGACAGCCGTAAGGTACATGAGGAAACCGCGTACGATGGGCAGGCGATGCGAACGGATGGTGACGATGGTATCGAACCCCACGCCAAGCGTATTGTCGAAATATTCCCTGCGGCCGCCTTCATCGGTCATTAGGCCAAGGTCAATCGTCGAGGCCTCGCTGTTGAAGGCATGGGCCAAGGCATGGTCAGCCTGTTTTGGAAGACCGATGGCATGAGCAAAATCATTGCCTGAGCCGAGGGGCACCACACCCAGGATGGGACGCCTATTCTCAGGAACCTGCATGATGCCATTGACCACTTCGTGCACGGTTCCATCCCCGCCCATGGCAATGACCATGTCATAACCTTCCTCGCCTGCCTTGCGCGCCAGTTCGACGGCATGGGTTGGATAGACCGTACCGCTCCAGTCGGCATTGCCATATTCTTCCACAATGGGGCGCAGATCGAGCGCGGCTTGCCAGGCATGTCCCATGTCGGCCATTGGATTGAGAATGATCTTTACTTTGCGGGGCATGGAGCATCTCCTCAAGGATTTGCAAAATATAACCCCCGAAAACAAAAACCGAGGTTGCCAGCCTCAGTTATATCATCATAAGCTTTTGAACTTTGTTTCAGGAAGGGGACCCGTAAAACCGTACGCCTCCATGAAAGAGCCGCGTTGGTGTTTCTTGGCGCGGTACAGAGCCTCGTCGGCGGCGCGCAGCAGATCCGCCCCGCTCATTGCGTGAATGGGATACAGTGCAATTCCTCCAGAGAGGCTGAGGCCAATACTTTTACCGTCCGGGAGTTGATAGCGGTATTTCCCCAGCTTTTCGAGGGTCTTTTCTCCCACCAGGTGTGCGGCAAGCAGGTCAGTCTGGCTGAGGATGAGGGTCAATTCATCCCCCCCGTAGCGCGCCAGAAAGTCGCTGGCGCGCAGGCCCGTTGCCAGGTAATTGAAGACCGATCTCAGGACTTGATCGCCCAGGGTGTGCCCGTATGTGTCATTGATCTCTTTGAACCCATCCAAATCCATCATGATGACGGAAAAGGGGAAACCTGTTCGCCTGGCGGTCAACACCTCGCGCTCCAGGCGCTCATCCAGGGCGCGACGGTTGGGCAGGCCGGTGACTGTGTCACTGTAAGCCTGCTCACTGACGAGTCGATGCAGGCTGGCGTTCGAGATGGCCACTGCCGCCTGGTCTGCCAGCAAACCTAACAGGCGCAACTCCGAAATCGAAAAACCGCCCATCACCGATCGGGATAAATTCATCACGCCCACGACATTATTGTTGATCATGAGCGGGATGCCAATGATGGAACCTTCGGATCGTTGTTCCGGCAGATTCTCGAAGAGAGGGTGATGCTTCATATCTTCAACAATAATCTGTACTCCCCGGCGGGCTACGGTTATGGTCAGGCCATCTTTGCGCGGGGTCATGAAAGGCCTGTTACGCGTGCCGTTCAGGTCCAGGGCCGCGCCGAATTCAAGGAAGCCATTTGTATACAAGAAAATATTGGCTGTAGACGCATTCTTAACAAGATTCATGGCTTCCGTGGCCACCGCGTCCAGAACCGTCTGAAGGTCCAGGCTGGAGGTCAGGTTGAGGCTTAACTTCTTGAGTGCATCCAGTTCATCAGCTTGTTGTTTAAGCAGGGTTAATAAGGCATGACTGGCTGTATTCCCCACTGAATGGTTTGGAAAAATCGAATTTATTAAAAGTGACCTTGAATCCAGGATACCATGTTTGATTTCCAATTACTTCCGCTTTTCCATCTCCAATGTACTCCTCCAGGTCGACTTTTTCGCCACAGCCAATCATTAGAGCTATCGTTAGGATGAGAGCTAAAAGATCAAAAATTCGTCTTTCCATTATAATTCTCGATGAATGTCTTTTGAATACCGAACAGAAAGTTCAGAGGCAATCAGGGCAAAGCAAAATTTCAGCTTGGTAAGCCCGACCCGCCCTGGCTGTCTGCTGGAAGAGGTTCGACTTC
>JAKANW010000172.1 GCA_021823555.1 Chloroflexota bacterium | reverse complement strand
GATTGATGTCTCACCGGACACGAGACTGAAATGCGCCGCTGTGCTTGTGCCACTGGTCTATGACAAGCAGGAGTGGTACCTGCTCTATACGCGCCGTACCGAGCGAGTCGACTCGCATAAGGGGCAAGTCTCCTTCCCTGGCGGTGCGTGCGATGAGGGCGAGACCACACCTGAGCAAACTGCCCTGCGCGAGACTGAGGAGGAAGTGCGCATCCCGCCGGGGCGTGTGCGCGTGCTGGGACGGTTGAATCCCATGATCACAATCACCCGTTTCAGGGTCACGCCGGTGGTGGGGGTGATCCCATGGCCGCTGGTCTTCCGTGTGGAAAATGCCGAGGTGGCACGCGTCTTCACGATCCCGCTCGGCTGGCTGGCCGACTCGCGGAACCGCTGGGAATTTCCGCTTCCGGGCCGGAAGCGGGCCATCATTGCCTATCATCCCTTTGACGGGGAATTGCTGTGGGGAGCCACTGCGCGCATGACGGTGGATTTCCTGAACATCCTCGGTTTGAAATAAAAACAGACCGCTCTCTGAAAGAACGGTCTGTTCGTTTTGAAGCAGTGGGTGAGGATTACTCCGCTTCTCCTTCTTCTTCCTTTTTGCCCTTCTCGATCACTTCCGGTTCTTCTGCGGCAGCAACTGGGGCTTCGACAGCTACTTCCTCTTCCTTGGCGTAGGTGGCTACCACAACCATTTCATCGGGGTCATCCAGGAAGCGGACGTTTTCCAGGGCGGGAACGTCACGCACATGGATGGCATCGCCAACCTGCTTGAGGGGGGAGATATCCACCACAATGCGTTCGGGCAGGTCGGTCGGCAGGCATTCCACTTCGAGTTCGGTCAGGTGGTTGACCAGAACGGCGTTGAAATCCTTCACGGCCAGAGACAGGCCGGTCATCTCGATGTGTACGCTGGTGCGGATCTTCTCAGTCAGGTTCACCGCCAGGAAATCCACATGCAGCAGGTTGCCCTTGATGAAATTGCGCTGTTTCTCGCGTACCAGTGCGGGATATTCCGTACCATCCACGTCAATGGTCACCAGGCTGGACGATGTCATTCTGGACAACGTCTGCGTGGCGGCGTGGGTCTCCATCAAAATCTTGATCGGCTCCACGTGACGGCCATAGATCACGGCAGGCAGTTGGCCTGAGCGGCGCAGGGCTTTCACTTGCTTGCCCTTCACATCGCGTTTGGTCGCCTTCAATACTACTTTTTCCATCTTGTTCTCCTCGAGCGCCTCTCCCCTCCATGTCAGAGGGTACCTTCGCTCTCTAGATAAATTTCACCCGGCCGGGAACGGCCAGGGGATTTACGATTTTCGGCCGAACAGCGCCCGGCCCAGCAACATCATCAACCCGGCAAACAAACCGCCAACCAGGCCGGCGATCAGCGCGCCGCGCGTATCCACCACCGTTTTGACATCCCCATCCACACGGCGGGCCAACAGGATGATGGACTCGATCCGTTCCCCGCGCACCTCGCGGGCTGCCACCACACCCGCGTAGGTATTCCTCAGTTCGGCGTTTCCTGCCACGACCACGCCCGTGCCGCCATTCACTTGGACAGTCTCAGCGCGCATTGCAGCCACCGCGCTATTTTGCATGATCACGTCGGTGGCTTGAATCAGTCCCAGCGCGGCTTCATGGGCGGACACGTGCCCCGCATTGACATCGAATGCGGCGGCTGTGTGCAATTCCACTTCACCTGCCTCAACAGTTTGGGCCGTGCTCTGATGCATCCGCACCAGTTCCGCTTGCACCGTCTCGACATCCACCTGGGTCAGGTTGGTGACCTGTGGCTGTTCTTCTCCAGTATCGGCTGTTGGGAGGTCTGGCATTATGGGTACTCCATTAATAAACCCTATTTGCGGGCATAAAAATGCCTCCCCGCGATATGGCGGAGGCTCCAGTCACAACGGAGTGAGATTTTATTCCCCACGGCGGCTTTCGTCAAGACATCGCGTTCTCTGTAAGGTGAGTTAGATAAAAGTTTCCCTCGTCTCTGCTTACAGATATTCCTTGAGTTGGTGTGCTTTGGGCGGTTGCCTTAACTGTCTCAAGGCCCGACCTTCAATTTGGCGGATGCGTTCGCGCGTCAACCCGAACTTCTGTCCGACCTCCTCCAGGGTATATGCGTTGCCATCATCCAGACCAAAGCGGAGCCGCAAGACGCGCGCCTCCCGGGGCGAAAGGGTGGTCAGTACTTCCTCCAGTTTCTCCTTGAGCATGGACAGGTAGGCGCTCTGGAGAGGGGTGGGGCTGAAATCGTCTTCGATGAAGTTTTCCAGTTCGGCATCCTCACCGTCACCGACCGGGCTTTCCAGGGAAAGCGGCTGCCAGGAAACCTTTATGATCCACTGCACCTTGCGGACGCTGAGTTCAGCCTGCGCCGCCAGTTCTTCAATGGTTGGCTGGCGTCCCAGTTTTTGTTCGAGGTCGTGGGTGGCCTTGTATAACTGGCGGATTCGGTCAATCATGTGGACTGGCACGCGGATGGTACGAGCCTGGTCGGTAATGGCGCGCGTAATAGTCTGGCGGATCCACCAACTGGCATAAGTGGAGAAACGGAAGCCGCGGTGGTAATCGTATTTCTCGACGGCTTTCATCAGGCCAAGGTTGCCTTCCTGGACCAGGTCAAGAAAGGCTACGCCGCGTCCCATATACCTTTTAGCGATACTGACGACAAGCCGGGTATTGGCCTTAATAAGATGCTCGCGCGCCAACATGCCATCCTGGATCAGGGGATCAAGTTTGCAGCGGGCAGCCGCTGCGCCGCGTCCATTCAGTTGGATGGATTCTTTTTGGGCATGGCAGCCCTGCTCGATACGGATTGCCAGGGCAAGCTCTTCTTTAGCAGAGAGCAAGGGGACGCGCGACATCTCCTTCAGGTATAGACCAATCGTGTCGTCGCTCGCAAAGGCTTCGTCAGGGGTGGGGATGAATTCGTTCGAGATCGGGTCAGCTTCGGGGTAGTCTGATGCGTCATCTTCAGAATCAAGCACATCCACATTGTGGCGCCGCAGGGCAGCCAGCAAGCTCCGCAGATGTTCTGTGCTGCTGTCGGGAATCACTTCCATCAGGTCGCCTGTGGTCAGGTAACCTTGAACGCCAGCCTTTTCCAGGAGAAGGCTGAGGGCTGCTTGATGTTGTTTGTGCGCCACGTTGCCATCCTTCAGGCAGGATACTTTAGAGCAGATCCTTTAGAGCTGCAAAAGGTGAATCGCCTTGTTCGGGGTGATGGCCGCAATCCGTTTCATTCAGGTTTTCGCCGCACACCGTGCACAACCCCTTGCAATCAGGTTTACATAGGGGTTTGATGGGCACTTCGAGCAGGGCGTATTCGCGCAGCAGAGGCGCCAGATCAATGTGGGCATCGTCTGGAAGTATCAGCCCGGATTCGGTCATGGATTTTTTATTGAAGGCATAAAGTTCGGTCAGTTCCCACTTGAGATCGAACTCGAATTCTGTTAGACAACGGACACATGCGAGCGTCAGTGTACCCCTGAAGTTTCCCTGTACGATCAGACCTTGGGGTGTGCGGCCAATAACGGCCGAGCCGGTGAAGTTGCGCAGGGCCAGATCATTGCCAATCTGAACTTCTTCATAGTCAAACGGGAATTCGTGGTTATAGCCGACTTCTTCCTTGTTAATAAAGCCGACATTCAGGCGAAAGGGTTTTTTGGGGATGTTCACGGCAGCTATGTAAAAGGAGATTCGGGCTTTCGTATAAGAAAATCCGTGCATTTATTTTAGCACGGTAGATTCTCTTCGTCAAGCGAGTTGCGTATAGCCATTATAAGTCGCCGATTGGCGATAGACTCATACCCTGCGGTCTACGATATACCTTGCCAAGCTTTCCAAGGCATCGTGTTCGACACTGGAGTGAAGTGGTTCCAACTTAGCCAGGGCGCGTTCAATGTATTGGCCGGCTTCAGCCATGGATTTTTGGGTTGCGTCGCTGTTGCGGATGTTCTCGATCAAGCGCGCCATATTATCCACGTTGGTCCAGCCGCCCTGGGGCAGGGATTGGATATCCGGATCGTCAGGGTGGGTTTCGGCATAGATAATGGCAGGCAGGGTCACCAGGCCGTTGAGCAGGTCAGAACCGAGCGGCTTGCCGACGGTGTTTTGGTCCCCGGTAAAATCCAGGATATCATCCACGACCTGAAAAGCCATGCCAAGCTGGTAACCAAAATCGCGCATGGACTCGACCATGTTCTTGTCCACAGGACTGATCATGGCAGCCGCGCGGGAGGTCATTTCGAACAGGGAGGCGGTCTTGGCGTAGATACGCTTGTAATAGTTCTCGCGGCTGATCAGGCCGCGGCCGGTGAACATCTGGGTCAACTCGCCGTTGACGATGATGGCCAGTGTTTCGGAGAAGGATTTCATCAGCGGCAGGTAGTCTGTCTCGGCGGCCAGCTTGGCGGCGCGCGCAAACAGGAAATCGCCCGTCAACACCGTGGCGGGCGGGGACCAGCGCGCGTTTAGTGTGGGCATGCCGCGGCGCAGGAGCGCGCCGTCAATCAGGTCATCGTGCACCAATGTGGCTGTGTGCAGCAATTCGACCGCCGCCCCCAGGGTGACCAGACGCCACTCTTCAGCCCCCAACATGTTTCCAATCAACAGGCCGAGGGTTGGCCGGATGCGCTTGCCTCCCGCGACTAGTAAATGCTCGAGGGCGGCGCGCAGGTCGGGATGGCTTTCATCTGCCTGGGCGCGCATCCGCTCTTCAATGAGTTTAACTTGTTCCTGTACAGGTGATAGAAAAGATACCGTGCTCAAATCAGTCTCCCCAGGCGAAGAGCCGCGCCGCATTAAGGCTCGTGGCGGCGGCGACTTCCTCGGGGTGTTTGGAATGGATTTCTGCTATTTTATCAGCAATGTGGGCAACAAAGGCAGGTTCGTTGCGTTTTCCTCGGCGAGGAACCGGCGCCAGGTACGGCGCGTCCGTTTCAATTAAAACCCGTTCGAGCGGAAGCGATGCGACCAGTTCCCGCCGGTTACGGGCATTTTTGAAGGTGACCGGCCCTGTAATGCCCACGTAAAAATTAAGGTTGATGGCTGCCTGGCCAGCTCACCCGAACCGGAAAAGGAATGCAATACCCCGGGACGCTCGGCCAGCGCTTCATTCCTGGACCTGAGGCCTGCCATCCACTCCTCCAGGATCTCCATCAAATCTGACGAGGCCGGCCCCTGCCCGGCGTTATCCTTTTCCCGCAAGTGGATCACCACCGGCAGATTCAACTCGGCAGCCAGGGCGAGCTGTTCGCGCAAGATGCGTTGTTGCAGATTGTGAGCAGCCGAGTCCCAGTAATAGTCAAGCCCGATCTCGCCGATGGAGACCACTTTATCAGACCTGGAGGCCAGCGCCCGCAGTTCGTCTGTGGCGGACTCATTCCACGTTTGGGCATCGTTTGGGTGCACACCGATGGCCGCGAACAGCATGGGATGAGCAGCGGCCAATTTAACGGCGGCCAGGCTCGAGTCCAGAGTCAGAGCCGGGATCAAGATCCGGCTTACCCCGGCTTTCGCGGCGCGCTGAATGACTTCGTCGCGGTCGGCGTCGAACTGATCCAGGTCGAGGTGGCAATGAGTGTCGGTGAGTCTCATCTCATTTGGGGGAAAGCAGGCAGATTATATCAGACTGACTTTAGATTGATTGACTTTCCAAACTCCCCTCGCTATATTGGATATAGTTTTTGTCCACGGAGGTCGCGATGAAATTCATTTTGAAATGTTTCTCGGTTCTATCCTTGTTGGCATTTTTCACTATTGCGTTTCCGCCGCAGCCCGCATGGGCGGATATAGCTCCGCCCGTATTCCCGCCTGGAGCAGGCATTGTCCCAGGCGCAGAGGCAACCCAGGTGCGAATGATGTCTGAAATGGTTACTTTGACCGTCCTGCCCGATCCCGCGGGGAAGCTCATGGCCATTGCAAAGACGGTGGCAAAGTTTACCATGCGCAACCTGGGGACAGCCGATGAGAGTATGCAGGTGCGCTTCCCCTTGACGTTTTTCGACGGCAGTTCAGATGGCTTGGGGAAGTTCCCCGAAATAAAAGACATTATCATCAAAGTAAACGATAAAACTGTGCCGACGAAACGGGTCATGGCTCCATATTTCAATGGGATTGGGTATGTGCCAGATTGCACTCTATGTCCCGTCTCTGCCCAAAGCCAGGAGCAGGCGCAAATTCCATGGGCCGCATTTGACGTTACTTTTCCTGTAGGAGAGGACGTTGCCATTGAAGTGACGTACGCAGCCGATGGCTACGGGTATAAGCCATACGTTGCCTTCCAATATATCCTGGAGACGGGCGCAGGTTGGAAGGATACCATCGGTATGGCGGATGTGATCGTGCGGTTGCCGTACGAAGCCAATGAGCAGAACGTGTTGGTTGGAGGGGGCACGGGTTATTCTGAGACTACTCCTGG
>JAKANW010000171.1 GCA_021823555.1 Chloroflexota bacterium | reverse complement strand
GGCTGATGATCCGCATGGCTTGGCATAGCGCGGGCACCTACCGCACCGCCGATGGACGCGGCGGCGGCGGCACCGGCAACCAGCGTTTTGCGCCGGTCAATAGCTGGCCCGACAACATCAGCCTCGTCAAGGCGCGCCGCCTGCTCTGGCCCATCAAACAGAAATATGGCAACAAAATCTCCTGGGCAGACCTGATGATCCTGGCTGGCAACGTGGCGCTGGAGTCGATGGGGTTCAAGACTTTCGGTTTCGGCGGGGGACGTACCGACATCTGGCAGCCCGAAGAAGACATCTACTGGGGCAACGAAGAGACCTGGCTGGGCGACAAACGCTACAGCGGCGAACGCAATCTGGAGAACCCGCTGGCCGCCGTGCAGATGGGCTTGATCTACGTCAACCCCGAAGGTCCCAACGGCAACCCCGACCCGGTGGCTTCGGGCATTGATGTGCGTGAGACTTTTGCCCGCATGGCGATGAACGATGAAGAAACCGTCGCGCTTGTGGCCGGTGGACATACCTTCGGCAAGGCGCATGGCGCAGGCGACCCGAAACTGGTCGGACCCGAACCCGAAGCCGCCCCGCTGGAAGAAATGGGGCTTGGCTGGAAGAACAAATTGGGAACTGGCGTGGGCGTTCATACCACATCCAGTGGCATCGAGGGCGCGTGGAAACCCAACCCCACCCAGTGGGATATGGGCTACTTCGATATGCTCTTTGGCTACGAGTGGGAACTGGTCAAAAGCCCGGCGGGCGCGCACCAGTGGCAGCCGAAAAACTGCAAGCCCGAACACATGATTCCCGACGCGCACGACCCATCGAAGAAGCACCCGCCGATGATGACCACCGCTGACCTGTCGCTGCGCTTCGACCCGATCTACGAACCCATCGCGCGCCGCTTCCACAAGGACCCCAAAGCCTTCGCCGACGCTTTCGCCCGCGCCTGGTTCAAACTGACTCACCGCGACATGGGTCCCAAAGTCCGCTACCTCGGACCGGAAGTCCCGAAGGAAGATTTGATCTGGCAGGACCCCATTCCCGCAGTCAATCACAAGTTGATCGGCGCGAAGGATATTGCTGCATTGAAGAGCAAGATCCTGGCTTCGGGTCTGTCTGTGTCGGAGCTGGTTTCCACCGCCTGGGCTTCGGCCTCCACCTTCCGCGGCTCAGATATGCGCGGTGGCGCCAACGGTGCGCGCATCCGCCTTGCCCCACAAAAGGACTGGGAAGTCAACCAGCCTGCACAACTGGCGAAGGTGCTCAAGAAATTGGAGCGCATCCGCAAAGAGTTCAACAGCGCCCAGTCTGACGGCAAAAAGGTCTCGCTGGCTGACCTGATCGTGTTGGGCGGCTGCGCGGCGGTTGAAACGGCGGCTAAAGCGGCTGGTCATGCGGTGAAGGTGCCCTTCACAGCAGGCCGCACTGACGCCTCGCAGGCTCAGACTGATGTGGAATCGTTCGCCTTTCTCGAACCCGAAGCAGACGGATTCCGCAACTACCAGAAGGCAGCTTTCACCGTCTCTGCTGAGGAAATGCTGGTGGACAAGGCGCAGTTGCTGACCCTGAGCGCACCCGAAATGACCGTGCTCGTCGGTGGCTTGCGCGTGCTCGGCGCCAACGTTGACGGGGCACAGCATGGCGTGTTCACCAAACAGGCTGGCAAGCTGACCAACGACTTCTTCGTCAACCTGACGGACATGAGCACCGTCTGGCATCCCACCTCCGAGGCGGCTGACACCTTCGAAGGCCGCGACCGCAAGACTGGCGACGTGAAGTGGACTGGTACCCGCGTGGATTTGGTCTTTGGCTCCAACTCGCAGTTGCGCGCCCTGGCCGAAGTCTATGCCCAGGACGACAACCAGGAAAAGTTCGTGCGTGATTTCGTCGCGGCCTGGAACAAGGTCATGAACCTGGATCGCTTCGACCTCGCCTAACTGTATAAAAAGGTGAGGGGCGGGGTGACCCCGCCCCTACGATGAAAATATGAGACCCTGTACAAAAGCACAGGGTCTCATATTTTTAACAGGACACAAGACACTTCAATTCGTGGGCAAATAAGATAAACTATCCACCTGGACGAAATCCACACAAAGGAGTCGACGGTGAATCAACATTTACATCTGATTACTCTGGGAGTGAGGGACTTTGAAAAATCACGCAAGTTTTACACCGAAATTTTAGGCTGGAAACCAACCAGCGCCAGCAATGATGATGTGGCATTCTTTCAGACGGGTGGGGTTGTGCTTGCCATTTATCCGCGTGAGAGGCTGGCGGAGGATGCGCTCGTTTCCCCTGAGGGGAATGGATTTTCGGGGATCACGTTGGCATACAACGCTCGCAGTGAAGCCGAAGTGGATGAGATCATCAGTGATCTGAAATCGAAAGGCGTGAAAATCGTGAAGGAACCGCAGAAGGTATTCTGGGGCGGATATAGTTCCTATTTTGCCGACCCCGATGATTATCACTGGGAAGTGGCGTATAACCCGTTCTTTCCGTTTGATGAGAACGGAAATTTGAAATTGGATTGACAATGTAGGGGTGGGGTTTCCCGCCCTCTGAATTTGATCATATCGCTCAGGGGCGAGGAGACCTCGCCCCTACAAACACCAAGGAGACAAAATACATGTGCGGAATTTTTGGATATGTGACAAATAAAGAAGAAGCGCTTGGACCCATCTTGATCGCGGCGGCGGAGCGGTTGACCTATCGCGGCTATGACTCGGTTGGCGCAGCAACGATGAATAATGGAAAAATTGATCTGCGCAAAGATGTGGGCAAGGTGGATTCGGTGGCGGCGAAATATAACATCGCTGAAATGCGCGGACAGCGCGGCATTACACAGTTGCGCTGGGCGACGTTTGGCGAACCGTCGCAGGTCAATTCACAGCCGCATTTGGATTCAAACGGGGACATGGTCGGCGCGCACAATGGGAACGTGGTGAACAACGTCGAGTTGCGCGAGCAGTTCATCGCTGAGGGCATGACCGTCCGTTCGCAGAATGATGGTGAGACGTGTGTCCATGCGGTAGAGAGATACATCAGCCGTGGATACGAATTCATTGATGCAATCCGTTTGGCATATGGCGATCTCGAAGGTGATTATGCCTTTGTCATCGGGCGCGCGAATGACGACAAGCTGTATGCCTTCAAAAAAGGTTCGGGCATGGTGGTGGGGCTCGGCGAAGGCTTCACCTGCGTTTCGTCTGACCTGCCCTCGATCCTGCCGCTGACACGCGAAGTCATCCGCCCGCAGGATGGGGAGATCGTGACGCTGTGGGCAGACCGTGTGGAAGTGCGCTCTGTCAAAGATGGAAAAATAATCGTCCGAATGCCAGAAACAGTTACGGAGTCGATGGATGCGGTGCAGAAGGGCGGGTATCCGCATTTCATGCTGAAGGAAATCCACGAGCAGGCACAAGTCGCCCGTGAGTTAATCCACTTATTGGATGGCAGCCCCGATGTGCAACCGTTGGTCGAAAAGATGAAGAACGCGCGTCATCTGTATTTGATCGGCTGCGGCACGAGTTATCACGCCGCGTCGGTGGGTTCGGTGTACATCGCGCAATTGGCTGGGCGCGCCGCGATCCCCGTGCTTGCGCCGCAATTCATCGCGCAATACGCGCCCGCGGTTGGGTATGAAGACGTGGGGATTTTCGTCAGCCAATCGGGTGAGACCAAGGATGTGCTCAACGCGTTGGAAGCCGCCGAGAAGCGCGGTATGGCTTGTTTTGGATTGGCAAACGTGGTGGGCTCGACGTTGACGAAGGCGACTTCGTTCTGCCTACCCTTGTGCTGCGGATACGAAATCAGCGTGCCCGCCACGAAGACATTTACCAACCAGGTCGTGACGTTCCTGTATTTGGCATATCGACTCGCGGGCAAAGATACGAGCGAACTTTTGCGAATCCCTGAATTGATGGAGCAGACGATCGAGATGGTTGGATCGCAGATCGAAGCGATTGCGAAAGACATCAACGAGTGGAACGACATGTACTGTCTCGGATACGGCGCGACGTATCCGATTGCGTTGGAAGGCGCGTTGAAATTAAAAGAAATTACGTATGCCCATTGCGAAGGGATGCTCTCGACCGAGTTCAAACACGGACCGCTTTCCGCAGTGAGCAAGGGATTCCCGATCGTCTTTGTCGCGGGACCGAACGATGTGCCGCTCATCATCAGCGGGATCAACGAAGTCAAAGTGCGCGGCGCACGCACGATCACCATCGGCGAAGAGGACACCCGCCTGCGCGCCAACGGCGATGATTTGGTCGTGATTCCCAAGTCTGATGCACAGATCAGCGCTTTGCTGGGAGTGCTGCCGTTGCAGTTGCTTTCGTATCACATGAGCGTGATGCGCGGGTTTGATCCTGATTTTCCGAGGAATTTGAGTAAGACGCTGACGGTGGATTAGTGGTCAACGGATTTGGGAACGGATAAACGGATAGCAGATTTGCTAGGAATCTATCCAAGACACGTACGGTAGATTAGGATGATAAGACAATATTCCGCTCACAGCATTTATGCTACACTCGCTTTTGACCGTATAATTTGTGTAGCAAGTCTCACAAAGCTAATAGTGCGAGGCAATTAATGGCAAACGCGGCAAATATTCGAGATCCTTATCCTAGCCCTTCTCAAAATTATTCAAACGACGACGAGCGGTATCCAATTCGTTCTGTGGGGTTTTCTGAGACTTCTTCACAAATCCATGCAGGAGGATCATCAAGCTCCGTGAAGAATACCCTTGCAATATTCGAATTGGATACTACCACCGTCATTGACGACCGCTTTGAATACGGCGAAACACGATATCAAACGCTCGGTTTGCTCAAGAGCCGCGTCATCCTGGTCGTCCATACTAAATCCGAAACCGTTATCCGTATCATATCAACCCGAAAGGCAACAAAATAGGAAGAAGAAATCTACTTCCGTGAAATCTCAGACTGACTTTACCCGTCTCGATAAAATGAAAGACGAAGATATTGATCTTTCCGATGCGCCAGAAATTACGCCAGAAATGTTCGCAAAAGCAATCGTAAGGCGTGGTCTCACAAACCGCGCACAAAAACGCAATTGACTCTGCGCGTGGATAGCGACGTGCTGGATTGGTTCAAGAGGCAGGGGCGCGGGTATCAAACAAAGATCAATCTACTGTTACGCGCTTATATGCAGGAACACCAAAGATAGTAATCCAAGCGAAACTGGAACAAGATGGGGTTGGGAAAGAAATTGCGAAGGGACTGACAGGCGGCGCGCTGCGACCGAAGGGAGCGTCGAAGCGTTTCATCGTGGCGCGGGGCAAGAGCCGGACTTCGGAAGTCTGACAGACTTCCGAAGTCTTTTTAAGATATGGAGGGTGGGTTGCTATGAAAAAACAGATCCATTATGAAACTGTCAGGTTTTTGTTAACTGTTTTTTCGTTCTTTATCTCTATAATTGCCGAATGTTATCCTGCCTCAATTCAATTCTCAAATGAACACTAACTACGTAATTGCCCTGACCAGCCTTGTGACCTCCTCCATAGCCGCGTACGCGGGACTGCGCTTCTATTCTCGTTTTGGCCGCCAGGCTGGTCAATGGGCATGGCTGTTGCTGACAACGGCTTCGGTAAGCCTGGCAGCTTCAGAGTATTTCGATGCGTATGCAACGTTTCAAGGCGGCGGCTTTGCCGAATTATCGGATTTCTTTGCGATCCTGGCTGAGATTTTGTTGACCGTCGGTTTTGTGCGGCTGTTCAACCGCGAACTGGTCGAAGAGAAAATTCATAAGCAGAAACTCGAGGCGAACCTCGTGAAGTCGAAAGATTTGCTTTCCGCCGCCATACAAATGACCGCCAGCCTGAATGTGGAAGAGACGCTTCAAACGTTGCTCCAGCGCGCGGTCGCGTTGATGGGCGCTGATCTTGCGGCCATCTATCTAAGCGAGCAAGGCGGAAAACTGGCAGGCAAATACTTTGGTGCACGCCGCGATTCGGACCAAATTGTCGCGCGCGAGCAGGAATTGGGAACTCTCACGCAGCAGATCCTTACGACAGGCCGCCCAGCATTGATCGAGAATATGCGGGAACAATTGAAAAATCCATCAACGGATGCGCCGGGTAAACTGACTGCGTTGGGAGGGCTCCCTTTGCGGGAGACCGGGGAGATATTGGGAGTCTTGTTTGTTGGATTTGAACATGCTCATTCATTTGATGATGAACAACGCCTGTTGCTAATGGGCATTGCCGAGCACGGGGCGCTGGCCTTGCGCAATGCGATTTTGTACAAGCAGGTGGAGGAACTCTCCCTCACCGATCCGCTGACTGGCTTGGCCAACCGTCGCCACTTCGACCAGACACTCGCAATGGAACTGGCCCGCGCCCGCCGCTACGATGATCCGCTTTCACTGATCATTTTCGATGTTGACCTTTTCAAACACATCAATGATACCTGGGGACACCCC
>JAKANW010000170.1 GCA_021823555.1 Chloroflexota bacterium | reverse complement strand
GACGGTGCGCAATCAGAATGCTGGTGGCATTCTTGAGGATCAGTCCCAGCGCCTGCTGGATCTGCCACTCGGTAAACGGATCGATACTGGCGGTGGCTTCGTCAAGGATGAAGATGGCCGGATTTTGAACGAGCACCCGCATCAACGCGACCAACTGGCGTTGGCCCATCGACAGGCGGTTGCCGCGTTCGCCGACCTGCGTCTCCAACCCTTCGGGCAGAGTTTCCAGCCACTCCCCGTCGCCAATCTGACGGGCCAGCCGCAAAATTCCCGCGTCGGTCACCTCCGGCGCGGCGTAACGGATATTCTCAGCCACCGTCCCCGAAAACAGGAACGGCACCTGCGAAACGATGCCCAATTGCCGCCGGTAGGATTGCAGGTCGAAGGTGCGGACGTCGCGCCCGTCAATGGCCAGGCGGCCGGACTGAAACTCGTAGAAACGGGCGATCAACTTGGCGATGGATGATTTACCAGCACCGGTATGTCCCACCAGGGCCAGGTTCTCCCCGGAGCGGATGACCAGGTTGAAGTCACGCAGGATCGGCTCTTCATCCTTGTAGCGAAACCCTAAATTCTCGAACCGAATCTCGCCGCGCAGACGCGTCACCGGCTGCGCATCCACCTGGACCACCGCCGGGTCCGCGTCGATCAACGCGAAGACGCGTTCAGCCGCGGCCAATCCCTGCTGGATCTGCGCCCAGAACGCGGACAGATTTTGGATCGGGAACATGAAGTTGTCGAGGCTGAGAATAAAAAGGTACCACGCGCCCGCGGTGATGATGCCCTTGTCGATGGACAGACCGCCAGTGTAAACGAGGATGCCGGTGAAGATGCCGCCCATCGCGTTGAGGATTGGAAAGACCAGCGAGAGCACGACGCCGCGCTGCACGTTCACGTTGTAGGATGTCTGGTTGGCCGCGTCGAAGATGCCGAAAATGCTCTCCTCCTGGCGGAAGTTCTTGGCGATGGCGATACCGCTGACTGTCTCCTTGATAGCCGCATTGACGTCGGCCATGGCCTGCATCCCGCGTTTGGTCACGCGACGGGCGAGGGCGCGAAAACCGAGCGTAAACCCGAAGCTGATCGGCAGGAAGCCGACCATCAACAGGGCCATGTGCCACTCGGTGCGAAAGAGGATCACGCCCAGCAGGATAGCCTGGAACATTTGGGAAACCAGGTCGGTGAGGATGACCACCAACTGTCCGAAGTCGGTCGTGTCGGAGGTGATGCGGCTGACAATGCGCCCGGAGGAGAATTGGTCGTAGAACGAGAGGTCGTGTTCGGCCGCGGCATGGAAGGCCTGGCTGCGCAACTGGAGCACGATGTCGCCCACCGAGCGCACGGTGAGACTGCGCCGCGCCCAGTTGAAGCCCCAACTAGCCACACCCACCACCAACAATGCCAAGCCGATCCACCAAATGGCGGAGAGGGATGGCTGCTCGCCGAGCAAATCCACCACATGGCCGATCAGTACCGGCAGCGCGGCGGAGATGGCCGAAATGACCACCACAATCACGGAAATGACCGCTAGCCGGCGCACCTGCGGTTTAAAATAAGACGCGATGCGTCCAGCCAGCACACGGTCGGAGTATTGGCGGTCATATTTTTCGGAGTTAAGTCCGGCGAAGAAGCCCATGAGTTATTGGTTGGTAGTTGGTATTGACGGCAATCGAAATTCAGGATTCATTATTCGAGAATCGGCCAGCGCATATTGAGTATCGAATATCGTTACTCTCTGAATATACGGCTGTACGCTTCCGAAGTTTTCATCAGCTCGTCATGCGTGCCGATGGCGGCGATGCGTCCCTTGCGCAGAACGATGATTAAATCGGCCCAGCGGATCTGGGACAGGCGGTGCGTGATGATGAAGGTAGTGCGTCCACGCGCCGCGGCCGCGATGGCGCGTTGGATCTTGTCTTCGGTGGCCGAGTCAATTGCAGAAGTGGAGTCGTCGAGGATCAGGATGCGCGGGTCGGTCAGGAAGGCACGCGCCAGGGCCAGACGTTGACGCTGCCCGCCAGAGAGGGTCACGCCGCGCTCTCCAATGATCGTGTCGTAACCTTGGTCCATTTCGAGGATAAATTCGTGTGCCTGTGCGGCTTTGGCCGCGGCTTCCACTTCCTCGCGCGTCGCACCGGGTTTGCCGAAGGCGATGTTATCCGCCACGGAACGCGAGAACAGAAAGATATCCTGCTCGATGATCGATATCTGACGGCGCAGGGC
Source organism: Chloroflexota bacterium (assembly GCA_021823555.1). The sequence continues at coordinate 4,235 of JAKANW010000170.1, read as the reverse complement.
GGCCAGGTTCCACTCTCGGACGTTGACTCCGTCCACTTTCACTGCGCCGCACGGTGCGTCGTAGACGCGGTTGATCAATTTGACCAGGCTGGTCTTGCCCGCGCCGGTCTGCCCCACGATGGCTACCGTCTGCCCGGATTTAACCTTGAAGGTCAAGTCTTGAAGCACGTTCTCACCTTCGTTATAGGCAAAGCAGACATCCTTGAATTCCACTTCGCCGCGCATGTCACCGGCGTAACCAGCCACATTCTGGTCAAGGTCCGTTTCGTGGTTGATCAGTTCTAGAATACGGCGCGCGCCCGAAAGCCCAAGCGAGATCTGGCTGTAGGCGAAGGTGGAAGAGTACGTGGGAAAATCCAACAGGCGCAACAAGCCAAAATAAGCCACCACCTGGCCGACGGTTAAGCCGCCGGTGCGGTAAAGCAAAAGGGCATGGAACATGCCGGCCGCGTAGGTGATTCCCAGCAGCAACATGGGCAGGAAGCGGCCTTCCAAATCGCCCTGTTGCACAAAAGCGTGGCGCACGCGGCGGGCGTTGGTCACGAAACGCTCGATCTCAGTCCGTTCCTGGGCCGCACCCTTCATGGTCTCCACGCCGTCCAACGTCTCGGAAAGATGCGTGTTCATCGTCCCGAAGGTTTGACGCACATCGTCAGTGACGGGAGAAAGCGAATGCAGGTAATGCCACAAGGCGAAAAAATAAGCGATGATGAACAGAACCGGTACCAGCCGCAGGGCCGGGATTGGAGCCATAAAGAGCGGCATGAACAAAAACACCAGCGACCCCACCACCAGGTTCACGCCCGGGCTGAATGTAAAATTGACCTCGCGCACGTCATTGGTAGCGCGCGCCATCGTGTCGCCCACCGGCTGGAGGTTGTGGAACGTCATGCTCTTGCCCAGTAGAGATACATACAACTCGTCGCGGATGTCGCGTTCCACCTTTTGCGCCGTCCACTCAGCCCCAAAGTTGCGGCCAAATTGCAGCACACCGCGGATGATCTGCGAAACGCCAATGGTGACTGCCAACGGCAGGAGCACGCCCAAATGCGGCGGCTTAGCCAGCATATCATCAAAGGCCTGTCCCACCAAACCGGGCACCACCGCGGCCAGCACGCCATTTCCAACGGCGCCGACCACGATCATCAGCAGCAACGGCCAATAGCGCACTGCGTGGGAGATGATCCAGCGTGCGGGAGAGGTACGTTTATACGCCGCCCGTTGGGCGAGCGTGAACTCGGCAGACAGGGAAGAAACAGTCATAATGCAAGAAAGGATTTTACCATGCGCACAAGGCAGCGCAATCGCTGGACCCGTTTGGGGCAGGTGCACAGATATAATACCCACCGTCGCCATTGCGCTTTCCACCTTTTGAAAGAGCTCAATTTGTGACCGAGTGCGGTATAACGACGCGCAACCAGCCATCCGGTCTTGGGTTTAAGTAGATAGATGTCATTCGATGATGACATCACCTATTCACCCAAAGGAGTATGAATCATGAAAGTAACATTGCCCAAGACAATTTCCGGTTGGTGTATGTGGTTGTTCTTCCTGTGGTTTGGGGTTGGAGCATTCGTTGCGCTTCCCCTGGGAGCCACAATCAGTGGGCTACTTGCCCTGGCTTATGCCATCTTCGCTTTCATTGGCATGTAAGCGTTCGTAACACAACAGCCTCCCGCATGGGAGGCTGTTGAATTTTTAGGGGTGTTTTCGTTCATACAAATAAGCGGCATCTTCCCACTCGCGCCGATATCCCGCGGCCTCCAGCATTTGGATGACCGCCGGGTGAACCACATTCATCCAACCCGCAACGGCCGACCCGCGCACCGAAGCGAGACGCCGGAAATCCTTCAGCAACTCAACCCGATCCTCGTCTGCGCACGCCTCGAACCCGACGGTAAGGCTGGCCGTGTCACCCTCGGCGCTATCCCACGCCAAAAGGAATCCGCGCCGCCCGCGCCACCACCAGGCAAGACCTTCATCTGCCGCGGCGCACAGACTCTCCGCATTGGGCGCGGCAAATTGCCAACCCAGATTCATCAGGTAGTCCGGCGTGACGCGTTCGCAAAAGACGAGCACCTCACCTGCTTCGTCTGGCGCGAGCGTCGTGAACGCGTCAGTCTTCTCATCCAGCGGATCCGCTTCATAACCCAGCACATCCCCCACGTGGACGAAGCCGCGCGCCTCGCTCAAGTGATGCACCTGCACGCGCTTCGAACTGGTGAGCAGGCGCAGAATACCATCGCCATACGCGTCCCACCATTCATTGCACGCTACGTCGATGTGCGAACCAACCTTCATGCCCTGAAACCTGGGATCTACGCGGAACCCTTCCAGCCACCATTGACCGGGCGCAAGCCGCGTCACCTTGCCCGTGCCAATGGCATGACCAGCGTACTCAGCCACCAGCAGCTGGCCCTGCGGATCGTCCAGCCAGCGCGGGAACACGTAGCCGACGTAATCGTGCCCGTCCCAAATGAACTTGGTAAATTCGAACACATCCGCCTTGTCACGCGGCAGTGCCGGGCGGACAACAACCACCGGGTTGGAGAACGTTTTCATGGGTAAAATTATACGCCTTCAGACAGCCATCCAAACCAAAGAGGCGCATTGCCAAATAGCAATGCGCCTCTTTGGGGAGAAATAAATTCCGGCCTACTTGGTCTTGACAGACTCAGAGGTGGCGCCCAGTTCCCGAATCTCGCCGGTGACCACGAACAAAGTGCGCTCGCAAATATTGGTGACGCGGTCGGCCATGCGCTCCATGTTGTGGGCGGCCCACAAAAGCATGTTGGCGCGCTCGATCACCTTCGGGTCGGCCAGGATGAAGGTGATCAGTTCCCGGTAAATCTGCGTATACAGCGCGTCCACCTCATCGTCCTCATCTGGAATGGCAAGCGACGTTTCTACATCATCATTAATGAAAGCGGTCAGGGCACGGTGAAGCATATCCGAAGCCTTAACGGCCATGCGCGGCAGGTCAATCAGCGGCTTGAGCAGAGGTTCGTCGCCCATGCGAATGTTGATAGTGGCGATGCCTTTGGCGTAATCGCCCATGCGCTCCAACTCTGAAGCCACGTCCAACATCGAAGCCAGCAGGCGCAGGTCACGCGCCATCGGCTGCTGGGTAGCGATCAGAATCATGCAATGATTCTCGATGGCGAAACGCTTCTCATTGATCTTGCGGTCCTGCTCAAAGATCATCTGCGAGGCTTTGATGTCACGCTTTTTAAGCGCCTCCATCGAATCGGCCACAGCCTGCTCCACCATGCTGCCCAGCACAAGAATTTCGTCCTTCACATCCTGAAGCTCATGTTCGAAGGTTTTACGGATCATAGACACCTCTGATTTCGTCATTTTACACCCGAAGGGCAGGCGGCGTGATGCCCTGTGCGGCCAGCCAGAGGCGCAGGCGCGCCTCGATCTGGTCGCGCACCTCGCGGGTCCGTGCGAGGCGGTGTTCGTCGTCCACTTTGGCGGGGTCATCGAACGGCCAATGTTGGTGAACGCCCATGTTTAGGAAGACCGCCGGACAATTTTCCTCCGCGTCCGCACAAGTAGTGATAACGTAGGCAAAAACAGCTTTGCCGAGATACTCCGTGACGGATTTTGACCACTGACCGGAAATATTCACGCCAATTTCCCGCATCGCATCCTGGACCTCGGGCAGGATGCGGCCCTTGGGCTCGGTGCCTGCGCTGAAGACTTCGAACTGCTCTCCCGCCAGGACGCGCAGCAATCCTTCAGCCATTTGGCTGCGCGCTGAATTGCCAGTGCAAAGAAAAAGAACTTTCGGTTTGTTCATGTTATCCGAACCTTCCAGTCACGTAATCTTCCGTACGTTTGTCCTTCGGACGGGTAAAGATGGTCTTGGTCTCATCGAACTCAACTAGTATGCCGGAACGCTGCGCGTTGATCATCATCATAGCCGTATAATCCGAGACGCGTGCAGCCTGCTGCATGTTGTGAGTGACGATTAGGATGGTGTAGTGCGACTTCAATTCCTGCATCAACTCTTCAATGCGCAAGGTCGAGATCGGGTCGAGGGCCGAAGCGGGTTCGTCCATCAGAATCACTTCCGGTTCGACCGCCAAAGCGCGGGCAATGCAGAGACGCTGTTGTTGTCCGCCAGAAAGGGAGAAGCCGCTTTGATGCAATTTGTCCCTCACTTCGTCCCACAAGGCGGCCTGCTGGATGGATTTTTCCACGATCCAATCCAAGTCGCTTTTCTTGCG
>JAKANW010000169.1 GCA_021823555.1 Chloroflexota bacterium | reverse complement strand
CCGATCTCCAGCGGATATGCAAGCAATCCAAACAGGTCGGCAATGGAAACGACAGGGGCTTCCGTTTGCAGGGTCAGGCTGTAAACAATCGAGACAAAATGGCGTAAAGCCCAGGCGAATAATGCCAGGCCAAGATAAAGCCACGCCCGCCGCATCCCGGCTGCCAGGGATGGCAACGAGAACAGGATCTGCAGCGCGGCCGCAGCGGCGGGCGCAGCAACCAGCAACCTGCCGATCAACAGCCGATCCGGAGCCTCGGCAGGCCACAGCGCCATCCAGGCAACAACCAACGCCAGATAGACAGCAGATTCGAGTACCGCTGCTCTCTGGCGGACAGGCCAGGTGTTCAAACGATGGATGAGAACGCGCACGCTACCTCGTTGTGGTTGATTATAACGGCTTCGACAGCCATCGCTTATCAACTGATGATGCGAACCGCCGCGCAGGCCGGAACGGCCCAACAATGTTTTTCAAGGAAACCTCCCCTGCACTTGCGCCAGGTGCAAGTGTCGGGAAGTTCTGCACAAGAGGAGCCATTAACAAATCAGGAGACTGTGAAGCTGCACAGTCTCCTGATGATATTCAACCGGTCGGCAGGCCCCCTAACAACCGTCAAAGCAGAGCGTTGGCGAGGGCGTAGGAGTTTTCGTCGGTGTCGGTGTCCAGGTCGCATAGGGTGTATGGGTGGGCGTCCACATCGGGGTGTTCGTGCGCGTCAATGTAGGACGTGGCGTGTTGCTCGGGGTCGGGCTGGGCGCTGCGTTCAAGATCTTGAAGTTATCGTGCTTTTCGCCGCAGTTCGGATTACCGCTCTGCCAGACGGATACCTTGAATTCACCCGGGAAGTAGTTGGGCGGGATATTATACATGTTCAAACCCAGCGGCACGATGACACCCGAGGGCGGCCCAAATTGCTGGCCCGGATTCAGATAGGCAGAGCCGCTATTCACCTCCACCACTGGGTTGCCAACCGTTTCCACTCTCCAAGACCATTGGCCAGGCGCCAAACCGTTGGATGCAAGGTAAGGTGAACTGACACACCCATACGGGCAGTCGTATCCATTCACGTTTTGCGGGTCGCCATTCAAATCGGTTGTAAAAATTGCGCCCGAAATATTGCACTGCGGCGTTGGGGTGATCGTGGAGGTGTTAGCCGGCGTGGGCGTAGTGCTCGGCGTTGAAGTTTGGGTGCGCGTGGGCGCGGCCTGGGGGTCAATGGAGGCTGTACAGCCATTGGAAAATGTGAGCGTCAGGCCGAAAGAATAAGCTGGAATACCCGACCAGGTCGAGTCGGACTTGGAAAAGTCGAAATACAAGGGGTAGGTCGCATTATAGGGGAGCCAGGTGGCCGAGGAATGTGACACAGTAAAGGTTGTATGTGAATCGGTGTCCTGTGTATTATTGATCCTGTGGCCGCTGTTGATGAGATTAAAGTAAGTGCGCCGATAGGATTGGGAAGAATTGGCTGCATCATAAGCATCCCAATTCAGGTCCACGCTTTGCAGGTACGCGCCGCCCGAGGGATCGGGGTTCGTAACTGAAATCTTCAGACGGGGCAGGCCATTACTTGTACCTTCGCTGAAACTACCCAGCGCATAATTTTCCCACAGCGAGCAATCCGGCGTAGGAGTGATGGTCGGCGTATACGTGATTGTGGGCGTCAACGTTTTGGTAGGGGTATTCGTGATCGTCGGCGTATTGGTGGGCGTATAGGTCTGGGTGGGGGTGCGCGTAATGGTAGGAGTAAAAGTAAGTGTCCGTGTGAAGGTTGCCGTTGGCGGCAGCGTGTTGGTGGCCGTATCGGTCGGCTGGTTGGCCTGGGGAGGCACACTAATGGCGCGCGCCACACGGAAGGTTTCCACGATGCCGTCACGTGTGGAGACCAGGTGTACATAGTTGGGCAGCTTTGCTACTTGATTAAAAAAACCGCTCAGAGGTGTAATGTAAGGGTGGTTGAAATCCACCATGATGTAGACGCGGTCCCCAGGCGTGCCTGCATCCTGCGTGGGAGTGCCATCTGGCAACAGGCAATTGGCATAGTTGCCTCCCATGACTGGCTTGATGATCGTTAGATCTGGAACAGTATCTCCATTTAGATCGCGGCTGGAGCAGACGGTTATATCAAAATAGCCTGCCTGGCTTTGGCCGGCAGTGGTTTGCGGCACAGAGGTATCACGCATTAATCCAATCGTCCAGCCGGTGCCAACCTGTTGGATGGATTTCAAACGGGCCGCATCCTCCTCGGCATTCTTGCTGGCTCCCCCGCAGGGAGTGTTGTCTCCATCTACATCCACGCAAAAGGCCGGGTCGTATTGACCGGTCACAGCATAGCGAAGCGTCTGGCGGGCCACGTTTTCCACGGAAAGCCAGGCCTGGAATACCAGGGCAAAGTCAACGATGCCGAAGATGACCGTCAACAGGATGGGTAAGGCCAGGGCAAATTCTAAGAGGGCCTGGCCCGGACCGTTTCTTTTTCCGGGTCGCCTGCTAATACGGAAGGAGATTGGTTTTGAACTGCTCATAAAGACCTCACTGGCTCTATTGGGTCAGGCGGGTAGCAATCTTATCGGCAATGGAGGCGAAGATCTGGTGCAGCTGGTTGCCGTTCGGGGCGAAATAATACGAACCTTTGCCAACGTAAGAAACATACTCCAGAAGCTTCTCACCGAGATCCCGGTCGTGGGGGGGACCGCCGTTATTGGCATCGTTGACCAGGGAACCAAAGCCGATGGTAAAGATCAAGGAATTTTGGTCGAGCGCCACGAAATCGGCCATATCGCGAGCAAAGTCATCTGCATCATAATGGGCGGGATTCCAAGTCGTGGTGCCGCCTCCCTTTCCATCCGCCCCTTCTGTGATACAGCGATCTTTGTGATCAGCATCGGCGCAATGGCGGGTGGCTGCATATCCATCCGAACAGAAGGGTTGGGTATGGGTGGAACTGGGACAAAAGCCATACGGATGGGCATTGGTTATATCAATAGATGAGTTGGCCACGCCATCGGTCAACAGGATGGTCACCCACAGTGAACTTTCGCGGAAATATGTGGCAAATTCGTTGCCCGCATATAACAGGCCCCCGCCGATGTTGGTGGTGCCGCAGGAAGACGGGTCGCCGCCTGAAACGTGGTAGAGCGGACAATCGAAGATCAGATAGTCGTGAGTGGTATCATCGTATAAACGGCATGGGCCGCCTGCAACCGGGGGAGAATAACTTGGATACCCATTGACCAGGTTGCAGGATCCGTCGGTATTATAACCAACGCCTGTGCTGCTAACCGCGTACACCGTCAGGTGGTGGATCGCGTTCTGGATGGCTAGTTTATCGGAGGTCAGGTCAAGGTTCACCTGGGCATGGCGGTCGAAGGTGATCACGGCCACCCGATCATAACCGATGGGGTTCTGCGCGTCTTTCAGGAACAGGTTATCGATAAAATCATACGCAGCCTGTCTGACCGAGGAAAACGGTGAGCAATCGCCGGCCCAATTGCCATTGGGGACCGCATCACATTGTGAGGGATCCTTGCTGGAACTACTATTATCGTAGTTGTAGGCCATGGACTCTGAGCGGTCCAATACCAGCGCCAAATCCACTGAGGCTGCTTCAGAGACAGCCGAGGCCGTCATGTGAGCCGTTCTGATCCCCAGCACCGGCAGGAACGCCAACTGGACTTCGGAAGAGGCTACCACCCGCACAAATTTTCGCCGTTCTGCATCTTCGATGATCCCGTTATGATTCGTGTCGCAAAGGGTAATATCCGTATCGCAGGTATCGATAGTGGCGCTTGGATCGTTAATATCATTCAAAATCAGGAACTCATTCGCCGCCCGTTCCAAGCTGTTGATTGTGTAACCTTTGCGGATCTGAGAGGAGGCCGCCAACGCGGCTGCATCCACCGAGCGGCGCAGCCGCCCATACTGGATGAAGACTAGGCCGAGGTCCACCACCAAGCCAATAAAGGCGATCAAGGCCACCATGGCAAAGATCACAATGATCAGCACCTGTCCTTTTTGGCGTTGCGGGTCTTTGGATTGCGAGCGCTGGATTTTACTGATTTTGAACATAAGGGTTCCTGATTATTTAGGGCATGGCCGTTGGCGTCGGTTCCGCCGCCGAGAGGGGCATAATGGAATAGGTGTACACTGAGATCGTTTCTGGAAACAACGGCAGGTGGAGAAGTGAATGGTAGGTATAAAATACTTCGACTACCAGGACGCCCGTCGCCGGGGCGTTGGCATCCAGCCGGTTGATGATATCCTGATCCGAAAAGTGTGACTGGGCGTTGCCGTACCGGCTCCAGCCGGTTGGTGCGTCCGTCGGAAAGCGCACAATGTTCGATCCATTTACACTGAAAAACGAAATCACAATATCGTCGCGAGTGGGATCCAGGGTGATCGGCTGCATATAATCTTCTACCATGTCAGCCAGCCCCGGCTGGTTGGTAGTGCTATTGGGTGGCTGGGACAGATCCGGGCGCACGAAGAAATTCGGATCAATGGCATGCGTTTGGGGGTCGAATGGATCCACATTACTGCCAAAACGGGCGGCTTCACGGGCGGCGTCCAACAGGTTCAGATAACGGTTGAGCAGGAAGCCATATTCCACAATAGCGACCATCATATACAGGAGCAACCCCAAAACGATTGCCAACTCCACCAGGCTTTGCCCGCGTGACTTTGGACGAGCTGATTTGATGCGTAAAAGGAGGTCTCTCATCACTCCAATATTATCAAAGCGGGCAGACACAGTCAATCAGAAAGCTGGATTTGTATGGGGTTTGTACGGTGAACACAACGGTTTATTCACAGAATCCGGACGATATACTAACTATCGCTTCGAGCGCGACTCGCAGTTGGTCCCGTTTATCGGGTATAATCCTCCCCCGCGCGTATCCTGCAACCTGTTAAAGGAGGTGATTCGCAACAATTTTCGCGGGAAAGAACAGCGCATGATCCTGAGCGCCCCGCAAGGGGCAGTCGAAGGATGACGAGGATCAGGGTTCTCCATCGCAAGATGGAGCTAATTCGCCCTCACCCCAACCCTCTCCCTAAGGGAGAGAGGGGTGAAAGTGAAAAAAAATCGAGAGTTCAGCGGAAGCCCTGCGGGAACGCCATACCCCGAAAATCTTTCCCTCCAGTAGAAAACTCCCCGACAAGATGTACCGGCAACGGCGCAGATAAAACCGTGGAGGATGGCAACAACAAACGATACCCGGCATTCGATATTCGGAATACGAGCGTCGGCTATTCAAACTCGATCACAAATCTGGAGGAACCCCCTATGTGTGGAATCGTCGGATATATCGGGCCGCGTGACGCGACGCCGATCATCCTCAACGGCCTGAAACGGCTGGAATACCGCGGCTACGACTCGGCGGGAGTCGCTATTTTAAACGGCGACCAGATCGAAGTCCGGCGCGACGCGGGTAAGTTATCGCAGTTGATAGACCTGGTCAACAAGTCACCTGTGAGCGGCGCGCCCGGCATCGGTCATACGCGCTGGGCCACCCACGGCGTTCCAACCGCGCGCAACGCCCATCCGCATCTTGGAAATTCGGGACGCATGGTCGTGGTCCATAATGGCATCGTCGAGAATTTCCTGGAGCTGAAAGACGAACTGACTTCGGAAGGCGTGACCTTCAACTCGGATACGGATACCGAAACCATCGTGCACCTGGCTGAGCGCCACAAAGCCGCCGGTCTCAGCCTGGAAGAAGCTGCCCAGAACACCTTCCAGCAAATCCAGGGAGCCAATGTGGTGGTGTTGCTTTCGGCAGATGAACCGGACAAGATTGTCACAGCGCGCATCGGGAATGCAGGCGGCGTGGTGATCGGGCTGGGCGAGGGCGAGAATTTTGTGGCGTCGGACATCCCTGCCATTTTGGACCACACCCGCCGCGTGATCTTTCTGGAGTCCCGCCAGATGGCCATCGTAACGCGCGATAGCGTGCGCGTGACGACGCTGGATGGGAAACCGCTCCAGCCTGAAATCCATACCATCGCCTGGGACGCGGTCTCGGCGGAAAAGGGCGAGTATCGCCACTTTATGCAAAAGGAGATCCACGAGCAGGTGCGGGCACTGACCGATACGCTGGCAGGCCGCGTGGATTTCAACGAAGGCCGTATCCGCCTGCCCGAACTCAAGCTGACGCCCGAACTAGCAAGGCGCATCCAGCACATTTACATCACCGCTTGCGGCACAGCCGCGTATGCCGGCATGGTCGGCAAGTACCTGATCGAAAAGATCGCCCGCGTTCCGGTGGAAGTGGTCATCGGCTCGGAGTTCCGCTACAGCGATCCGATCATTAATGAGAATACTGTTGTGTTGGCTATTTCGCAATCGGGTGAAACTGCCGATACCCTGGCTGCCATGGAAGAAGGCCGCCGCAAAGGCGCCATCCTGTGGAGTATTGTCAATGCCATCGGCTCCCAGGCCATGCGCGTGGCCGAGGACCTCTACACGGAAGGGCTCATCAGTTATCCCAGGACGGACAACACCGTCTACCCGCCCAGCCTGCGGCTGCGCA
>JAKANW010000168.1 GCA_021823555.1 Chloroflexota bacterium | reverse complement strand
AACGAAAACAGTTGCTTGCTGTTGTTCTATGCGGTGGTTCGCAGCCTACATTTGAGAAATATCTCTGTTCCTGCATCGGCTACCAAGCCACCTGAAATTTTACACAACTCTTGACATACTATCCTGACAAGAGCATCGGGGCAGGCAGGGATTTCGATTTTCACCTTTGAATGGTCACGCAAATACCAACCCGCTCTTTCAAACAACCAAACAAAAAATCGCTCCGATTTGTAATCGAAGCGATTTTTGCGCGTTCCATGCTCTTTTGACAGAGAGTAACAAGAGCGATCCCGACGGGATTCGGACCCGCGATCTCGGCCTTGACAGGGCCGCATGTTAAACCGCTACACCACGGGATCAATTTTATAAGCGGGCAGAGTTTACCACACGGGTATTTTCATGTCAATACGCGCCGCCGGTATAAAGCGCTGGATCGGTGGGAGTTTGCCCGGATGGGTCGTGAACGTAAACCCAATCGCCAACGACGGCCCAGTTGAACAGCCAATGTGCATCTCCGACCGAGAGGTTGACACAGCCGTGTGATTGTGGAAAACCAAAGTGAGTTCGCCAGTAGGCGCCATGCAGGGCGCGTGCGCCGTCAAAGTACATTGTCCATGGGACGTTGTCCAGGTAATAAAAGTCCGACGGGTCGCTGTTGCGCATGGTCTCAGTCTCTTTTTTCTGTTGAATCTGGAACAGGCCGGGACGCGTCCAGAAGGGTTCTTGGCCTGTGGCCACCATCGTGGCGAATACTAATTGGTAATTATCATAGACCGCAAGTGTTTGTTTCTCCAGATCAGCATCTATCCAGCGTCCATTTGTGACGCCCTCGGGTGGGGTAGGATTGGGTGTGACACGCGCTATGTTGCGCCCCTCGACCCACTGGCCGGGTCCGATCAAATACCATTCCATATCGTCAGCGGTTTGGGTGTCATAGATTTGGACAAGCTGTTGGGTATAGACCTGTTCCCCTGTCTTGCTCGCATTGTAGCCAGGCGCGCTCATTACCGGGGATTGAAAAGCTACCCAGCCAAAAGAGTTGCGAGGTGTGCGTTGAAAGGTGAGTCCCTGAAAGCTTGGGATTTCACCGACTCGTTCCCCCTTGCCGGGAATCCAGCCGCCGTTCTGGAGCAGATAATAAATGCCATGTCCGGTATCGGCGCGATCTGTATATGAGACGTACACGAAACCTGGTGGAAACGCCATTGCACCGCTGCCTGTGTCGCCGGGGGCGCTGTAGACGGGAACGGTGGCGTCGCCGAGGTGGAAGTAATGAAAAGGCAGCTGGGTCAGGCTGAGGTCCGGTTTGGAGGCGGGCAGGGGACGTTGGGGGATGGTCATGCCCATACGCGCCAAGTCCGTTAGGTAGACAGAAGGACCAAGCGGGAGGCAGTCATCCGGTTCGATTAGATAAGCATCCGGCTGGCAGACAACTGCGCCGCTATCCGGTTCGGGCGGCAGGGCGTCCTGGGCGCGGGCGGTATTCACGGGCAAGGCGGTTAATAAAAGGAGGGCAAACCCGAAAATAAGGTTAAGAATTCTTCGCATGGGTACCTCGGATCAACCGGCATTATAGCATGACGCCCGACTTACTAATTTGCAAAGGCAGCAAGCCCAAACTTGACACAATCTAGCCCATGTGCTAAATTTGTTTCATTCTATTATTCCTGACATCCCACCTCTTGGCGCGGGTGTTGATTCTTTTGCAGGAGGGTTGGTTTGTCCAAGTCGCGTACGCAACAAATGGTGGATCGTCTGCGTGAGTTGCAGGCTTCATCTCCGGATATCGAAGCCTCTGCCGTCGTCAGCGTGGATGGTTTGAGCATTGCTTCAGCTCTTCCGCAAGGGGTGGAAGAAGACCGTGTGTCGGCCATGTCTGCGGCCATGCTTTCGTTGGGGGAACGCATTGCAACGGAATTGGGCCGTGGTTCCCTTGAGCAGGTTTATATAAAAGGTGAAAAAGGATATGTCGTGCTAATGTCAGTCGGCGAGGAAGCTGTGTTGACCGCGTTGGCGCGTGAACAGGCCAAGCTGGGCCTGATCTTCCTGGATATGCGTCGCGCCGCCGAAGATCTGGCAAAACTGATTTAGCGGAGTCTCCATGAGCCCCATTCAAAAAAGCGGTTTGTATTATGCAAATAAGTTCGGCCTGATCACCATTAAATCGTTGGAAGAGGTGATGGGGAAGAATGGCCTCAATGCCATCCTAAACCTGGCGGGATTGAATAATTATATTGAAAATTATCCACCGGACAACCTCGATAAGGGCTTTGATTTTGTGGAACTTTCTGCAATAGGCGTGGCATTGGAAGAGATGTATGGCCCACGCGGCGGACGCGGCCTGGCGTTGCGTGCCGGGCGTGCAACCTTCTCCGATGCCCTGAAGAACTTCGGCGCCCTGGCGGGAGTGGCCGATCTGGCTTTCGTGGTGCTTCCACTCCAGTCCAAGCTGCGCATCGGTCTGCCTGCGTTTGCCAAGATATTCTCCCAACTGACAGACCAGTTCACAACCGTGGAAGAAAAAGATAACGAATTTGTCTGGACCATCCACAAGTGTCCTGTCTGCTGGGGACGCCACGATGCGGATAAGCCGGTATGTTTCATTGCCACTGGTCTTTTACAGGAAGCGCTCAAGTGGGTTTCCGGTGGAAATGAATTCCGCGTGAATGAGTCCAAGTGTGTGGCGGTGGGGGATGATGTGTGCGAGTTCATCATTCAAAAAGAACCGATTTCATAGGATCACCCATGGCCGAAGCCAAGCCAAAAATCCTGATCATTGAAGACGACCTTGATGTGGCCGAGATGCTGAATGCCTATTTTCGCGTTCAGGGTTATGAAGTTTTTACTGTGAATTGGGGGGAAGATGGTATCCGCTCGGCACAAACTGTTCATCCCAACCTGGTCATCCTCGATATCCGTCTCCCCGACATAGATGGCTACGAAGTAGCCCGCCACCTGCGCGGCGACCGCCGTACACAGGATATTCCGATCATTTTCCTGACCGAAAAGCGCGAGCGCGCTGACCGGTTGCAGGGCCTGGAACTGGGCGCGGATGACTACATCACCAAGCCGTTTGACGTGCAGGAACTACGCCTGCGCGTACGCAATGCGCTGAAACGATTGAGCCAGGGGTCGTTGACCAATCCTGTCAGCGGGCTGCCTGAGGGTGCCCTGGTGGATGAGCGCCTGGCAGAGATTGCTAAGAATGACAATTCAGGTGTGTTGCTCATTTCGTTGGAAAACATGGACGCCTTCCGCGAGGCTTATGGCTTCGTGGCGTCCGATGATGTGTTGCGCGCTGTCAGTGTGATGATTACCAACACGCTGCGCGAGGTCAGTAACCAGGATGATTTCCTGGGTCACATCAGCCCTACCAGTTTTGTGTTGGTGGCGGCTCCTGGCGTGCTGGATGCTTTGCAGGAGCGGCTGCGCTCCCGCTTGGAGCAATCGCTGGATTACTTCTACCCGATCAAAGACCGCGAGCAGGTTGCCAGGCGAACAGATCGGCTGGCCGTGAAAATGGCGGAGTTATCCTCTGTCGCTGGTCGTTTTACTGGGGCGGACCAGATCAAGACGGAGTTGATGCGCATTAAAAGGTAGGATGGTTTTGAAGGTTACGGTTGTCACTCCAACCTATAATGAAGCGGAGAACCTGCCTAAACTGGTCTCCGCTTTATTTACGCTTCCGCTCGATTTGGAATTGCTGGTGGTTGACGATAATAGCCCCGACGGCACCGGTCAAATCGCGGACCGACTGGCTGCTGCCGATAAACGGGTCCGGGTGTTGCACCGGGCGGGGAAGCTCGGCCTGCGTTCGGCATACCTCGAGGGATTCCACCTCGTGATGGATGGCAGCGCGGATGCCGTTGTGCAGATGGATGCCGACTTTTCGCATGATCCAACCGCGTTGGTGGATATGGTGAAAAAACTCGAATCCTGCGATGTGGTGCTTGGGTCGCGGTATGTGGATGGCGGCTCTGTGGACAAGCGATGGCCGCAATGGCGAAAATCGCTTTCCGCCTTCGGGAACTTCTATGCCCGCAGTATTCTTGGTTTTCCCTTGCACGATGTGACTACAGGTTACCGTCTCTGGCGACGCGAGACTTTGCAAGGGATGCCTTTTGATCGCATCCAGGCAAATGGATATATCTTCCTGGTGGAGATGATCTATCTGGCCTATTGCCTTGAATATCGGATCGGCGAATCGCCGATCTACTTTGCCGACCGCCGCTGGGGAAAATCCAAGATGTCGGTGAAGATCCAGATGGAAGCCGCCATGCGTGTCTGGCAGGTGTGGTGGAATTACAGGGACCTGCGGAAAAAGGGAAAGTCGGCTAGGGTTGGCTTGTAGATGGAGATTGTTCTTTTCTTCTCTCGCCTCATTTGATTTGGGTGTGTTTCAAACCAGTCGAGGGCAACGTTCCAAAGGTTGAACTTGAGCCGATTTTGGCCTTTTCCAACCAACCTTCGGGACGGTTCCAACCCAGATGAAATACACCCATTTTGTTTTGGAGAGATGGAAGAAGAAAGATATTCAATAGGGATCAGTTATCACCCAGCGGGGCTTGAAAAGGCCGGATCCATTTTTCAGGCAAAATGTCCGCGCTGCTTTTGTATGAATCCAGTTCGAGAATATTTTTCAATTTTGGCTGCAAGTAAAGAATGGCTTCTATGATCTGGTTGACCATGCGAGTCATGGTTCCTTCATTCAGGTACGGATAGGGTCGCTGGATGAACCATTGCGCGTCAGGCTGGCCGTAGAATTTGCGGATGTGGTCCAATTGCTGACTTAACGCAGCTTTCTTGATGAATGGAAGATAGGAGGGTGGGTCGGGCGTTACCGCTACGACGCGCCAAAAAGCATTCTCCGGGTGGTCGCGCAGATAGATCTGGTCGAGACCATACCAATCGTCTTTGATCCTATCCCAGGCTTTGTATTTGTCCGCGGCAATTTCCTCGGCATAAATTTTGTGGGTTGCGTGACCGATGCACTTGGCCCACAAAGTATCGCACACCAGATGGCAGTGATAACCGAAGATGAAACTATAGCGCGTTAAGCCATCTTGAGCGGAAAGTGGAGAGACGTATTCCCGGTAAAACGTTAAATCGTGGATCTCAGATTCCCCCTCGCCCTTTCGCAAATAATGGGTCACTTCCTTGGGTGGGTCGAACTCCGTCCAGGTTTCATTAGGGATGCCGGAGTCGGGGGCCAGGTTGCCATAGATAAAGGCGGTCTCGTCCAGGCCGGGGATGGCCGCCAGCAGCCGATCGGCAATCCGCAGGTGACAGATCCAAGTGCCCACTATTTTTCTCCTTGAAGGATTGCCAGTTTTTCCCACTCCGGGATGTTCAGAGTCTCGGCGCGGCGCATGGGATCGATATCTGCCTGGCGCAACCGGGACTCGACCTCGGCAGGGGACATCCGCAATCCTGCGGAGAGAGAGTTGCGCAGGGTCTTGCGTTTCTGGCTGAACCCGGCTTTGATGAGTCGGAAGAATGCGTCGAGGTGGGAAGGTTCGATGAGCGGCGAAGGATAGATGTCAATGTTCAAGACAGCTGAGTCTACGTTCGGCGCAGGAAAGAACGCATCGGCGGGGATGTGAGCTGCGATGCGCGGCCCTCCGTAGACTTGCACGCTGAGGGCCAGCAAACTCATGTCACCGGGCGCGGCGCAGATGCGGTCAGCCACTTCTTTCTGGATGGTCAGCACGATACGACGTGGACGCGGGGAGGCCTCCAGCAGATGCCGGATGATGGCGGATGTAATGTAGTACGGGATATTGGCGACAACCAAATATTCAGCTTGGTCAATGATCTCGGAAGGGGAGAGGCCGAGGATATCGGCGTGGATTAAACGGACGTTGGCGTAAGGGGCGAGAACCGACTCCAATGGCGGGAGCAGTTTCTCGTCAAGCTCGACCGCTACCACCTGTCTGGCGGAGGCGGCCAGGTAGCGTGTCAAACTCCCCAGGCCGGCGCCGATTTCCAACACAGTATCCGTTGGCCGGATCTCGGCGGCGAGGGCGATCTTCTGCAAAGCCTGCGGGTCCTGCAAAAAATTCTGGCCGAGGCGCTTGTCGGCGTGCAGGCCATAGTGCTTGAGCAGGGCCGCGGTGTTGAGCGGTGGAATGTTTGAGTAGTTCATCATTTTTCAATTGACTTTGCGCTGAGCGGAGCGACCGCAGGGAGCGCAGTCGAAGCGCGCTGCCGAGTAAACCTCTTGTATGGAGCCGGGAGTTCTACTTCCGAAATGCGATGGTGAGCGCAGTCGAAATACGCGCTGGGCTGGGCGCAGCGCAGTCGAAGCGCAAGCATTTTGATGAGTATCGTCTCGATTGAGACCCTTCGACAGGCTCAGGAGCTCCACTCGACGCGAGGGCTTATTGCAGCACATACATGATATTGGCCGGCACGGGCGTCAGGAAGTATACCGTGACCCATTTGCCCCATTGCTGGTAGTCGCTGTCGCTGTAGCCCAGGTCAATCCAGTATTTACCGGGGATGCCGCCGCCCACGTCTTCGATGGTGGCGT
>JAKANW010000167.1 GCA_021823555.1 Chloroflexota bacterium | reverse complement strand
TGCACCGCACGTCCATGTCAATGCCGTTGTTCATACGGCGCAAACGGGAGCGGTCGAAGCCGGCGGCGAGGGCTTCCTGCTCCATCGCGTCGTCGAGGGCGATGACCACGTCGGCCCAGCGGCGCGCGGCGGCCATGCGGACGCGTCCGCGCAGGGTGCGCTGGGAGGCGCGGATGTCGCCGAATTCGCCGCTGTTTCCAAGTTTGACAATGACGCGCTTGTTGAGAACGCGCGCCGCAATCACCGCGGCAAAAGCCGGCCCGAAGGCCAGGTGGGCGTGGAGAATTGAATAGTCGGTGCGGTGCAGAAACAAGGTCCAGAGCGAGCCGAGTACGAAGGTGAGAGAACGTACTTTGCCAGGTCCGCGCGGGGGGACGCGCAGGATCGTGAAGCCGTCGCGTTCTTCGCGGGCGGGCAGGCCCGGTGCGCCGCGCGTCAACACCCAGATGCGTTTGCCGCGCGCTGCCAGCCAAGCCGACAGACGTTCGGCCTGCCGCTCGGCCCCGCCAACCGGCAAGGGCGAAAATTCATTGACGAGCATCACGACGCCAGTGTGTGTCATAGAGACTACTCAGATCTTGGCCAGATAGTCTGCCGCTTGGGGAGCCAGCTTTGAATACAGTTGCAGGAGATTGCGTGTCCACGGCTTGGGGCTGTAGTTTCGCTCGACGCGTTCCCGGGCGGCCCGCCCCAGCTGGCAGCGTCGTTCGGGCGAGGCGATCAGGGCGGAAAGCGCCTCCGCCAATTCTTCGGGATGTTCGGCGGGCACAAGGATGGCGGAGGTGTTGTCGAGGATGTACGGGGTATCACCCACAGCAGTAGCCGCGATCGGCAGCCCGGCCGACATGGCCTCCAGCAGGGATACGGGCGTGCCTTCGATGATAGAGGAGTTGGCGTAAATATCGGCTACCGCCAGCAAACGCGGAACATCATTGTATTGGCCGAGCAGGAAGGCGTGGCCGTCTAGGCCGAGACGGTGGATTTCCTCTTCCAGATCGCCTTGAGAAATGCCGCCGCCGGCAATCACCAGGGCCGTGTTAGGATGAGCTTGAAGTACAGAGGCATAAGCCCGCAGGAGGTTGGGAAATCCTTTTTGGGGAGTCAACCGGCCCACTGAGAGAATGATCGTGCGGTCCGGGTCGCTGGCGATCTGCTGGCGCAATGTCCGTCTCTCCGCATTGGAGAGCGATGGCTTCGCATTGGCATCGATGGCGTTGGGAAGGATATCGATCGGGATGCTGTTCCCTACTTGTTTTCGACCATACTCGGCCACGGCGTATCCATTAGCAATGATGCCCTGGGTGAAATGCTGGAGGCAGAAGGTTTCCAGCTTGATGCGCCGGGCAGTCATCCGCTGCGGGTCGTAGCCAGCGTTGCGAAATGAACCAAACACCGGCGTACTACTCAGCCGCCCGACCAGCGAGCCGATGATATTTCCGTACGCCAGGTAGGCGTGCAACAGGTCAAATTTCTCGCGCCGCATGAACGCGGCGAGGCGTAGAAAGGACTGCAAGCTTAGCAGACGCGGAAATGGAAAGATCATCACGCGCGCTCCCGCCGCTTTCAGCTGTGCGGGCAGGGGCGAATCCAGCGATTGGTTCAGACTGATGACCGTCACATCAATACCCAATGGGACAAGCGCCTGCACCAGAAAGAGCTGCATCTTCTGTGCACCGCCCCAATCTAGGGTGTCAATCATTTGCGCCAGATGCATTGAGACCTCGCAGAAGCGATGAACGAAGATTGCGAATCAGCGAGAGAACCATCTCGCGTTTGATGAACCACAACGCGCCGATGTAAACCAGCCCGCCGATGCCCACGCCGGCGATCAACTGCACCCAATTGGACATGGAGGCGGTCAATTGCAGTGCCCCAAAGGTGGCGGCGGCCATGATGGCCGTGGCGACCGCAGAGGGAAGAATCGCTTCGCCCAGGTCCTTGAGCGAGAGGTGAAGCAAGCGCGCGGCCGCGAACAGGTTAACCGATCCACCAATAAAGGCCACCAAGGCATGCATCCAGCCCACCGCGACGAGGGTCTTGGCACCATTGACGGCCCACCAAAGCGCCGGGAAAAGCATGACTAGGCGGAATAGGTTCAAGTATGTAAGCACTTGCGGGCGTCCCTCGGCTTTGTAGGCGCTGCCGGCGTTGAATGCCAGGGAAAGCATCATGGAATAGATTGACAAGGCCTGCAACACCGGGATGATCTCGGCCCATTTATCCGTGAAAACCGCCAGGGTAAACGGCCGCGCCACTAAGGCCAGCCCTACACCCAATGGCATCGTCACTAACGAAACATAGCGCGTGGTCAGATAAAAGCCGCGTGTCAAACTTCCGGGAATCTCGCGCATTTTGGAATACAAGGGAAACAAGACCGTGCTCAACACGCGCGCGAATTGCAGGATGGACAAGTCTGGCAGGCGATAGGCCAGGGTGTAAACCCCCAGGAGCACCGCGCCAAGATAACGTCCTACCAGCAGATAATCCAGGTTTTGAATTAGCGTTCCTAAAAGGGCCACGCCGACGATATTGACGCCATATTTCAACAGGCCGCCGACCATCGAAAAATCAAATTCCAGGGATGGCCGCCAGGGAGAGATGAGCCACAGAACGATCACGGAGGCGACCGCGCCGGTCACCTGGCCCCAAATGAGGCTCCAAGCGCCGAATCCGACCACCGCAAGAATGATCGAAACCAGTCCCTTGAAAATGGCGGATACGAAATCCGGAATGACGGAACGGCCAAAGGATAGATTCTTCAGCAAGGTCCATTGATGGATATCGCCGAACGCATCAACCGGAAAGGTCAGCGCCAGGACGCGGGTCACGGCCACAACGCGCACATCCTGAAAATAGTCGCCGGCCGCCGGTGCGACCACCAGCCAGGTGAATCCAAACAGGGTAAATCGGACCAGCAGATTAAGCCAAAAAGCCGTACTGGACCGGCGTTTATCGAAGGGGTAATACACCAACGCTGCGCCAATCCCCAAATCACTGACCACATCGAGGAAATTGGTGGTAGTCACGGCATAGCCGACCAGGCCAAAGTCGTCCTTGCTGAGGATGCGCGCCAAAATAATGGTGCTAATGAACACCATTATTTTTCCGCCAAAGAAGGTCACATATTGCCAGGCCGTACCGCGAATAGCCACCCGCGCAAAGTTGGGTTGTGTGTTCGATTCACTCACGCCAGTTGCCTTACGGGGGAGTCCGCCTGCTCAATGGCTTTATTGAAAGATAGCTGTGCAACCTGGATGACGGCCAAGGCAACTCCCACCAGCACCCAAAACGCGTTCGAATAAGCGCTGTTCTTGAAGATCGCTTCGAACATGTACCCTGCCATGCCAGCCAAAATTGCACTGGTCATAAAGGCTTCATCCCGCATGCCAGCAAAGGAAAAATTCCGCCGCGCCTTGACCAGGCCAGCGAAAATATACACGATCAAGATGACAAAGACAATAGAACCAACCAATCCTTGTTCCGAAAGAATCTCCAGGTACAAACTGGCCGGGGTACGTGAAACACGGCGGGTATCCAAGCCCAAGTGCCGGGAATAATCTTGGTAAAGTACCCGGTAATTACCCAATCCCACGCCCAGGAAGGGATCATCGAGGAACATGCGATAGGCAACCGTGTTCTCGCTCAAACGACCGACGAAGGATGGATCCGATAACGGGCTGGCTGTTGATGAGGGAACCAATTGCAACAGGGAGTTAATTCGCGAGGAATACGTATCCGGCAGAAACTGCACCAACCCCAATCCAATCAAGGCCGTGATCAACAGCGGGATGAAATTGAAACGGCGCTGGATGAGCAGCACGCTGATCGTGAACACCAAGCTGATGAACCCGCCGCGGGAGAATGTGACGAAGACGGCCAGGACGCTCACGACTAACGACCAACCCGCGACCAGTTTCGGCAGCGTTTTGCGCTCATGCCAAACGCGATCCAACGCCAGCGCGGAGATAACCACCATCACTTGGGCATATGCATTAGGATTCGCATACGGGCCAGTAATTCGGTAACGAGTCACAGCGCCGCTAATTTGCTGCTCCCACCCGCCAAATCCCCAGAATACGTTTCCGTAACTGCTTGTGAAGTATTGAAAGGCGGTGATCGTCCCCATAAAAATACCAGCCACGATCAGCGCCCAAAAGGCATGCCTCATCGTGGATGGACTTTGGATGAAGTACACCACGATCAACATTCCCAAGGCATCTTTAGCGAAGCCAATAAAGGTGGTGGTGGCGGTAGCGGCATCGCTGGCATGGAGCAAGGAAATCAACCAGGCAGTAGTGTAGATCAGCAGGAAGACGCCGGCCCGCAACCAACCAAGCGGCTGTTCCCCAAAGACTGCAATCCGAATCACGATCACAACCAGCAGCAACGCGGCAAGTGGCTGGGCAATGGAGGGCAGATGATGATAAACGATGAGCACATCCGACAACTGGGTAAAGGTAATGACTAGGAAGCCCACCAAACCCCATTCCGGTTTTCCGATGGCGCCAATAAAAGCGAGCATGGCCGGAATCGCCAGCAAAGCCAGGAACCCAATCTGCCCCACGGTGTATGCGATGATGACCGATAGAAGCAGTGACAGAGCGACGATAAAGATCGCCAGCCAATCAAATGGTTTCTTTGCCGCTCCAGGCGAGACGGGAGACGAAAGCAGATTCTGAATTCTCATAAGTCACCATGCCCGCCTTTTCGAGGCGGGCTGATACATATACGCGTCTCCATTTAGTTCGTTTCCGAATCTTTATGGATCCAGAACGGATTTTTCATCTCCCAAACGTAAATCGGATGGGCCGTGTCCTTCCGGGCCTGTTCCACCGCGCTTTCGGCCTGTTCCACCACCTCTTGGGAAGTAATATTGTTGCTGTAAACCGCCCCGCCTACATGCGGATCCGCATTGACCGTGATGCCGTAATCGTCGAGGGGCACGGATTGCGCCAGAGAATGGTAAATCCGATCAAAGGTCCGGTTCGCCGCGGACCCCGGTGTGGCGGGCAACATCAGGGCGAAGCTGGTCTCGTTCCAACGTGCGATCATATCGTTACCGCGTAATTCATTGCGCAAACGTTCGGTCACCGTGCGCAACAATCGGGTGGCCGCGGAGAGAGGCATTGTTTCCAGCAGGTCGCGCAGGCCAGAAAGCTCGACAATGCCCACCGTAAGAATTTCTTCGGGTTTGCGGGCGATCTCGTTGTCCAGCAAGGTGCGGAAATAACGATTGTTGAAAACCCCGGTTTGACTATCAATGCGGAGGCGCTGGCGGTATGCTTCCAACGGGATTCGAATCTGCTCGCTCAGAATCACCAACAACCCGCCAGCCGCCGCCCCCAGCACCAGCGCCAAACCTGCATCGCGGGCCGGCTGCGGGCTGAACGGGGCGCTCGCTGGCGCAGCAGTATCGAGGAAATGCAACTCAAAGACCTGGGTGAAACTTTGGGCAAACTTAATGGACTCGGAGCCGATGGCATTGGCAATGTCCGCAGCCACCCTCGGGTCTGGCCCGGAGACATTCAGCTCAAGCGCACTTGCGCCGGGAAGAACCACAGCCAAAATTTTGTATTGATTGATCGTGTGGTTATCCAATTTTAGGGCCGACATAGCCGCATCAAGAATCCGACGGCTGTTCATGACTTCAGCATAGGTCGCGACAACATCCGCGCTCCCCAGGGTTGAAAGGCTGCTCACCACATCCCTGCCCACCGTAAGCGTTGCGCTGGGCGTAATAACAAATGTTGCCGTCGATTGGTACTGCGGAACCGCCATATAGGAAAACCCCAGCGATACCGACAACGCAACAAGCGCGGCGAGCAGAATCAACCACCAACCACGTTGAAGCATTTGAAAATAAAGGCGAATTTCCATTTTTCTACCTCCAACACAGCGATAAACCGGATAACAACTGTTCCCAAAGTTATCTTTGAGAACGCAACCCTCAAAAGGCAATTACTGCCGATGAGAGGTCAAAAAAACATGGTCAGAGCAAAACGAGCGAAACATTTAATCTTAGTCATCGACCTTGACGGATTCGGGTCGAAAAACCTAACAAAATTGTTAGGTATATTATATCATCTCCAAAATGACCCTTTTGCGAATATTTATTTCAATTCCATTAGGACACTCCTCTCATTCCTGTTGAATGACTCAAGAGGTGCGCAAAACTTGGAGCCTGTCTTCGTTCAAAATTTTATACATCCGGACAATTAAAAATATCCGAAACGCGAGCACGTTGAAATCCATTTTCGGTTTGCCGACGGTCTGTTTCAGTTTGCTCTTGACCGCTTTGGGTAATAACGATTTGAGCATTTTCTTGAGGCCCGACTCTTCGAACGCAGTGGGAACATCATCGTCAACGATCATGTTCCCACTGACGTAATCCAGAAAATCCCTCGGCAGCACGTTTTCAGCGCGGGCGCTAGCCAACTCATCTTTCAAATACGCAACCACGTCTTTGGCGGCAAGGATACTACCCTTGTCTGCCAAGGCCTGACGTTTGGCAAACGCGATCTTGGGGCTGAGGGCGCGGACAATGGATTTATAGA
>JAKANW010000166.1 GCA_021823555.1 Chloroflexota bacterium | reverse complement strand
GTCAAGGATTTGGGGCTGCGCAGTAAAGAAGTGTTGGTGGCAGGAAAAACTTCCGAATTTGGCGCCTTGATGCACGAACATTGGGAGCACAAGCGTAAGCGCTCGAAGGGAATGAGTAATCCCCAGATTGACGAGTGGTATGAACTGGGCATGAAGAACGGCGCACTGGGCGGCAAATTGGTCGGCGCTGGCGGCGGCGGATTCCTGATGTTCTATGCCGAGGACCGGAATCGTTTGCGTCATGTCATGTCCAAGGCCGGTCTGGAGGAAGTCCGTTTCCGCTTTGACTTTGAAGGGACGAAGACGTTGATCGGATGAGACTTTATCCAGTTGTTATCCTGGCGGGCGGGCTGGCCACACGTTTACGCCCTGTCACAGAAAAAATTCCCAAAGCGCTGGTGGATATAGCTGGCCAGCCGTTCATTGCCCACCAGTTAAAGCTGTTGAACTCCCACGGGATCCGCCGCGTAATTATTTCGGCCTGGTATAAGGGCGAAATGATACGCGACTTTGTCGGCGACGGAGCTCGTTTTGGAGTGGATGTCCAATATGTCTTCGATGGTGAGGCTCCATTGGGAACTGGCGGGGCTATTCGTAAGTCTCTGTCTCTATTGGATGGACCGTTTTTTGTTCTCTATGGCGATTCTTATCTTCCTTGTAATTACGCCGGTATTCAATCGCATTTCGATCGTCACGGGCAGCCCGGTTTGATGACGATCTACCACAACCAGGGCCAATGGGATGCCAGTAATGTAGAAACAGCCGCTGGGCAGATAATACGTTATGATAAGAAAGTGCACACTCCGCGTATGGAATTCATTGACTACGGGCTGGGTCTCTTTCACCCCGCTGTGTTTAAACTCCTGCCAGAGGGCCGGCCAGCCGACTTGGCGGAAATCTACCAGGATCTGATATCGAAGCGCCAGTTGCTGGCCTACGAAGTAAAACAACGTTTTTATGAGATCGGTTCGTTTGAGGGATTGGCGGAACTGAATGAATTGCTTTCTGCTGACCCCTATCAATTTCTCCGAAAGGATAAGATATGAACTTCACTGAAACATTTATTGCAGAGGCGGTTGAGATCTTGAACAAATTGGATGTCGCTGCCATTGACAAAATGGCCGAGGTACTGGTCCAGACCCGCCAGGGGGGCGGACGGTTATTTGTCCTTGGGGTGGGGGGGAGCGCGGCAAATGCCTCCCATGCGGTCAACGATTTTCGAAAAATCGTAGGGATCGAAACTTATGCTCCCACTGACAATGTTTCCGAATTGACCGCCCGCACCAATGATGAAGGCTGGGCGTCGGTGTTCAAGGCTTGGTTGGAGGGGAGCCGCTTGAACTCGAAGGATGCCCTCCTGGTTTTCTCGGTTGGCGGCGGGAATTTGGAAAAGAATGTGAGTCCTAACCTGGTGTTGGCCCTCCAGTTTGCACGTGAGGTTGGGGCTAAAATTATGGGGGTGGTGGGTCGGGATGGAGGCTACACTGCCCAGGTGGCGGACGCCTGCGTCATCATTCCCATTGTCAACCCTGAACATATTACTCCCCATACGGAAGCCTTCCATTCAGTGGTGCATCACCTTCTTGTATCGCATCCGCGCTTGAAGGCGCTCCAGACAAAATGGGAGTCCATGAAATAATGACCGGCCTTCCGGCAGTATTTCTCGATCGTGACGGTGTTATTAACCGCGCCATGCTGCGGGAGGGAAAACCTTATCCTCCCGCCCGGTTGGATGAATTCGAACTCCTGCCAGGATCTATGAAATCCCTGCCCTTGTTGGCGGCCTCTGGCTATGTCCTGATCGGGATAACCAATCAGCCGGATGTGGCGCGTGGCACGCAATCCCGTTCGAATGTGGAGGCATTTAATTCCCTGATTCAGGCGCAGTTGCCCGTATCGGAGATATTTGTTTGTTACCACGACAACTCGGACAATTGTCCCTGCCGTAAGCCGAAACCCGGCTTGATCCTCCAGGCGATGGAAAAATATGGCTTGGATCTTTCACGCAGTTGGATGGTCGGCGACCGTTGGAAAGACATTGCCGCTGGACAGGCGGCCGGGCTTAGGACCATTTTTGTTGACTATCATTACAGGGAAACATATAATGGCCTCCCTGCTGATTTTACAGTGGAAGATACCGCCTTCCTGGCAAATATAATATTGAAAGGACAACTATGAAAACACTGGAACAGGTGAAAGTAAAAATCTTTGCCGACGGGGCCGACCTGGGTGGCATCTTGGAACTCTACAAAAATCCATATATCAAGGGATTTACCACGAACCCGACCCTGATGCAAAAAAGCGGGATTTCGGACTATGAGAAATTCGCGCGCGAAGTGTTGGTGCATATCTCCGACCGCCCGATCTCATTTGAAGTCTTCTCGGATGAATTCGATGAAATGGAGCGACAGGCCAGGAAGATCGCCTCTTGGGGAAAGAATGTATACGTCAAAATTCCGGTGACGAATACTCGTCGGGAATCATCGGCCAAGCTGGTTCGTCGGCTGGCCTCCGAGGGCGTCCAATTGAACGTAACTGCATTGATGACGTTAGAGCAGGTACGGGAAATCTCCAAGGTCCTGGAAAATAATGCCCCTTCCTACATATCGGTCTTTGCCGGGCGCATTGCCGACACCGGGCGTGACCCAATGCCATTGATGAAAGAAGCGGTGGAGATTATGTCGCCCTATCAGACTCAGGAATTGATCTGGGCCAGCCCGCGCGAACTCTTGAATATTTTTCATGCCGATGAAGTGGACTGTCATGTGATTACTGTGACGCATGACATTCTCAAAAAACTTGCACTGGTAGGCAAGGCTTTGGATGAATACTCGCTGGATACGGTCAAAATGTTCCATTCAGACGCCCAAAAAGCCGGGTTTCAGATATAGTTACTCAAGTTGCTGCCTTGCGAATCGTATCTTTCTCTCACACAGTTCGAGGTAATTTTTTTGCCGGGGCGGTTTCCCCTCTCCCTTTGGGAGAGGGCGGGGTGAGGGCCTTCTGCGAGAAACCAGGAAAATATACTCGCAGGTATAACTTGGGGTAAATTTAGCGGATCCCTGTAATTGCTCGTAAATTGAGCAGGGAATATCGGCTCGTATGACCATAAAAACCAGCCCCTTCCGTTGGTCTCGGGGCTGGCAGTTTCGTTCTAGTGCAGGTTACAGTGTCTTTTCAGCCGAGGCTTCGCCCAGGCCGCCGGGCCGGTCGCTGACCGTAACGGCGATCCACACGTTCGTGCCCTGCGGAACGGCGATGGTGGTCGTGTAGAGGCAGCATCCGGCGGGCAGGGTCTCCGTAGCTTCGCCGCTCTTGATCTCCTGGCCGCTAGTGTTGCTCACGACGTTCATGCGGGTTACTTCAAAGCCATGCAGGACGCGGATGAAACCGTGCTATGTGCAGGTTGTGCTGTGGGGAACAAGCATTATTTTCGCCAGACCTTCCCTCACCCTAACCCTCTCCTTCGGGAGAGGGGACTCCCTTCTCCCCTTGGGAGAAGGGCTGGGGATGAGGGCGAATCGGCAGTAGTCTGAACTGTTGCGACTTTGCTCTGTTAATATTAATCGAGAACAAAATTTTGATAGCTGCCAGGGTTGATGAGTGTATATGTGGCGTCGGGATAGGAGTCCACCCAATTCTTTGGGGCAGGCAGGGTCTTGTTTTCTGACCACTTGAACTCGTATCCGTGCAATTTTCCCCCGCGTTCTTCGACAAGGTCTATTTCCTGTCGGTCATAGGTGCGCCAGAAATACATGTTCGCATGAAGAGGGTGGTAAGTCCGATATTTCAGCCGTTCGATGAACATGAAGTTTTCCCACAGTGCGCCGGTGTCGTTGCGCTGATCCAGCCCGTTGAACTGGGCGATCACTGCATTGCGGATCCCGTTATCGAGGAAATAATATTTCGATTTATTGACAACTTCCTGGCGCAGGTTGCGGCTGAACCCGCCAAGACGGATAATGACGAATGCCTTTTCGAGCAGGTCCAGATAACGCTGGATGGTCTTGACGTCGGCGCCCAATTGCGTTGCCAGTTCATTGACGGAAACCTCGCTGCCCACCTGGAATGCCAGCAGTTTCAACAGGTCGAGCAGGGTTCGGGAATTCCTGACGCGGTCGAAGGCGAGGATATCTTTCAGTAAGTAGGAATCAGCTATCTCGGTCAGGGTGGTGACGCGTGCCTGTTTGGTGGGCGCCAGCAAAACTTCGGGATAGGTTCCATAGATCAGATAGTCCGCAAGGCGTTCCTTTAGTTCGAATCTGTTATGCACGGACAGCAGTTCCGACTGCGCCAGCGGATACAGGCTGAGCGTAAATTTTCTGCCTGTAAGCGGTTCGCCGACCTGCCCTGCCAGTTCAAAGGAGGATGAGCCGGTCACGATGACTCTTATGCCTGGCGCCTGGTCCACGATGATCTTCAACCCCATGCCGATGTTGGGAATGTTTTGCGCTTCGTCTATGGCGAGCAGATCATAGCCTTCTACGTAAGGCAGGATCTGGCTGAAATCCTGCGAACTCAGGGTTTGCTGGGTGCGGATGTTATCGCCCGAGTCGAGTTTGTATTTCAGGCTGGTTTGTTTGAGGAAGTTTTGAAGCAGGGTGGTTTTCCCCACGCGGCGCGGACCGTAGATGACCAGCGCCTTGTTGGGCTGGAGATGGGATTCAAGAGGTTCATAGGCTCGGATAAACACGAAACGAATATACTCCAACTCCGTAAATTTGTCAAAATTTATGGAGTTGTAATCCGTATTTTATAGCTGAATGACATACCTGGTTCTGCTATGCAACGTAAAAAATCCATTCAGAAAACACAAGCCAGCCCCGCCCGTTGGTTTTCGGGGCTGGCCGTAAGGACAATTAAGCGTTTACAGCGTCTTCTCGGCCGATGCCTCCCCCGTACCGCCGGGCCGGTTGCTGACCGTTACGGCGATTCGTACATTCGAGCCTTGCGGGACCGTTGCTGTGGCCGTATAAACCCAGCGTCCGCTCTTGGCCAGGGTCTCCAGCATCTTGCCGCTTTTCGCGAAGCATCCTGACTGGCGAAGCCGTGCCGAAGGGCGATGCTCTGCCCGATAGTTGAATCCGCTTGAGTAGACGAGTCTTGCTTGAAGGAGATTTATCCCCATTAGAAGGGTGCGACGCGCACGCACAAGTATGTAGTAAAATGGTGAGGAAACATCATGCCTGAAATATCACGCTTCTTCGGCATTATCATTCGCATGTACGTTGAGTTAGGCACGCCGCATCATCATCCGCACTTGCACGCCTATTATCAAAATGCCGTTGGTATTTATCGCATAGACCGGATTGAGATGATCGAAGGGTCGCTAGCCAAAAAAGAACAACGACTTGTCGAAGCGTGGATTGTTTTACATCAAAATGAACTATTGGAAAATTGGGAACGGTTGCAGTCTGGTGAATTGCCTTTCAAGATTGCGCCGCTCAAATAGAAAGAAGGTTTGAAATGGAACATAAAATTTACCGTGTCGTTTCTTTTGAGCCTGTTCGCCCATTCATATTGCGGGTAACTTTTGACGATGGCTCAAAGCAAACCATAGACTTTCGTTCCATTTTGACGGGCGAAATCTACGGCCCATTGCAAAACGAAAAATTCTTCAACCAGGTGGAAATCGACCCCGAAGTTCATACTCTCGTCTGGCCAAATGGCGCGGACTTTGACCCTGCCACTTTACATGATTGGCCTGAGTATATAACCGAAATGAAGAAAATGGCGGAGCGGTGGGGAAAGGTCAACGCGCAGTAGTCATGCCCCGGCATGTGGTTCAATTTTTGCCGGGCGCATTGCCGACACCGGGCGTGACCCAATGCCATTGATGAAAGAAGCGGTGGAGATTATGTCGCCCTATCAGGCTCAGGAATTGATCTGGGCCAGCCCGCGCGAACTCTTGAATATTTTTCATGCCGATGAAGTGGGCTGTCATGTGATTACTGTGACGCATGACATTCTCAAAAAACTTGCATTGGTAGGCAAGGCTTTGGATGAATACTCGCTGGAT
This sequence comes from Chloroflexota bacterium, assembly GCA_021823555.1. The sequence continues at coordinate 559 of JAKANW010000166.1, read as the reverse complement.
ACGGTCAAAATGTTCCATTCCGATGCCCAAAAGGCCGGATTTCAGATATAGGATGGGTGAAATTTAGCAATTATTTCTCACCCTGCTGCTGCCGTAATTGAAAAGGATCGAAAAATGAAAAGCCAGCCCCGTCCGTTGGTCTCGGGGCTGGCAGTTTCGTTCTAGTGCAGGTTACAGTGTCTTTTCAGCCGAGGCTTCGCCCAGGCCGCCGGGGGCGTCGCTGACGGTGACGGCGATCCGCACGTCGGTCTCGGCAGGGATGGCGCTGGTCGCGGTATAGACCCAGCGTCCGCTTTTGGCCGGGGTCTCCACCGCCGGGCCGCTTTCGATCTCCTGGCCGTCGGTCCGGTTCACCTTCACGGATACGCCGGTCACTTTGAAATCGTCGTGGGCGTGTATCACGATCGGGTTCCCCGCCGCGCCGGCATACCCCGAAAGGTCCACTTCATCCACCACCGGTGCGTTGAAGAAATCCGCGATGGTCAGTGAAAAAAGCGGTTTGCCGGACTCTTTGGCGGCCTGTTCGTAGACCGCCTTTTGCGCCGGGTCTGCCATCACC
>JAKANW010000165.1 GCA_021823555.1 Chloroflexota bacterium | reverse complement strand
TAACATCGCGGCGCTCTTCATCCAGCCGCCGGTCGGCGTCTGGTCCGACCGCTTGCGCACACCGATTGGCCGTCGCATGCCATTCATCCTGATCGGCGCGCCGGTCGGTGCGCTGGCCTTCGGTTTAATTCCCATTGCCGCAGTCCTGCCATTGTTCGTGGCTTGCACCAGCACTCTCCTGCTCAGCATGGCCTTCTGGCGGACTCCAGTGGTGGCGCTCATGCCCGACATTACTCCCTCGCGCTACCGTTCGCAGGCAAATGGCGTCATCAACCTGATGGGCGGCCTGGGTACGATCATCGCCTCGCTGGTGGGCAGCACGCTCTATGAGATCAACGTGGCCTTCCCGTTCTGGATGGGTTCAGCGTTGGTCATCATCGCAGCCCTGCTGGTCTTTGCTTTCATCAAAGAGCCAAAGGAATATCAGGAGAGTGAAAAGGAACCGGACATGTTCGAGAGCCTGCGCGAACTGAAGAACGATGAAGACAAGAGCGGCCTGCGCATCCTGTTTGCCATTTTCTTCTGGTTCCTGGCCTATACAGGAATCGAAGCCTTTCTGACCTTGTATGCCACGAAATACGTTGGCATCTCCGATGGCGACGCCGGCCGCCTGACGGGACATCTTGGCCTCTTCTTTGTTCTTTTCGCGCTGCCCGCTGGCATCGTCGGCAGCCGCATTGGGCGGCGCATCACGATCTCGGCGGGAATCATCGGCATGGGAGCATTGATCTTCGGCCTGTTCATCCTGTCACCCGCCACACTCGCCTCGCAAGTCGCCAAGCTGCCCGTGCTGGGTAACGTGCACGTTATCAGCCTGCTGCTCATGCCGGCCGGCATCGCCTGGGCTTTGATCAATATCAACTCCCTGCCCATGGTTGTGGATATGACCGTGGCCGCGCGCCTGGGCACCTTCACCGGGTTGTACTATCTCTTCTCCACTCTATCCGCCATCGTCGGCCCCAACCTGAACGGCCTGCTGGTACAACTGAGCGGCGGGAGATACAACACCATCATGCTGATCAGTCCCATCTTCCTCGTCGTGGCACTGGCGTTGATGGTGGGCGTCAAAAAAGGCGAAGCCCAACCCGCGGAATGAATCGCAGCGTCTCCCTTCTACTTTTCCTTTCCTTTTTTGGGGCCGCGTGCAGTCCCTCCAAGCCGGATTGCGCGCGGCCAGACGTATTCTGTGTCGGATTTGTGACCGATGCAGCAGGTCTGCAGGATTACGGGCTTAACCAATCAGCCTGGTTGGGCATCCAGCGCGCCCAGGCAGACGGATTGATCCAATATGCGGCTTACATCGAGTCAAACGATAGCCGCGATTACGCCAAGAATATTGTGGCCTTCGTACAGGATGGATACGATTTGATCGTCACCAGCGGAGCAGGCATGCGCGATGACACGCTTCAGGCCGCGGACCTGCATCCTGCCACCGTTTTTATGGGCCTGGACCAACTCCCGGACCCGTCGCGACCAAACTTCACCGCCATGATCTTCCCTGAAGATTACGCCGGGTTTCTGGCCGGTGCACTGGCCGCCCTGATGACTAAAACCAGTCGCATCAGCGCGGTATGTGAAACTTCGGGGATAGACTCGGTTTGGCGGACTTGTGATGGCTTCCGGGCCGGCGCATATTACGTGGACAAAAAAGTCAAAACTTCGGTCAATTTTCGCGACAGTGGCAGCCGCGACGACTTGTTCAACGACCCCACCTGGGGACAGGACACCGCCCTCAGCATGGTCCGCCAAGGCGCGGACGTGATCTTTGGTGTGGGCGGAGGCACGGGTGAGGGCGCCTTGCAGGCCGCGGCCGAAGAGCAAGTGTACGCCATCGGCTCGGAGCAGGACCAGTTCTACGTCACGCGTGAGACGGATCTATTCCTGATCACATCCATACTTCCAGATGCCAGCCAGGGAATTTATAACGCAATCCCCGCCATCAAAAATGGACAGCACCCGCCGAAGATTACCGGCCAGATTGGGATGGCACCTTATCACGATCTGGACCCGCGCGTGCCAGATGACGTGAAAAAGAAAATACAGGAGATATACATAGACCTTTTGCAAGGACGGATCTTGACGGGTGTTTCACCAGAACGGCCAAAATAACGCCGAGTTTGTCCGTCCTTGCACAATGCACTGTTAGGCTTTATACTAGCACGCAGGGAAGGATGAATACTGTTTGTTACTTTACAAGGAGGTGCGCCCGCAAGACTACCTTATCAATCGCCTGGAACCTAAAAAACCATTCTATTTCATTACTTCCTTTGAGGAGAAGAATCACATGAAGAAGCTGTATTACATCGTGGCCGCCTTGATGATTGCGTCCATGATCCTGACCGCCTGCGGTACCCCCGCCACGCAGGCTCCCGCGCCTGCCACACAGGCTCCCGCTACGCAAGCTCCCGCCACACAGGCCCCCGCGACCGCCGCTCCCGCTACACAGGCTCCTGTACAATTCAAAGTCGGCGAAGTGACCGATCTCGGTGGTGTGGATGACAAATCCTTCAACGCCAGCGCTTGGAAGGGTGTCCAGGATGCCATCGCCCAATTGGGCGTGGAGGGCAAATATTTGGAATCCAAGCAGCAGTCCGATTACGCCAAGAACATCCAGCAGTTCCTGGATGAGAAGACCGACCTGATCGTAACCGTCGGCTTCCTGCTCGGCGTGGATACCGCCACTGCCGCCAAGGCCAATCCCGATACCAAGTTCGCCATCGTGGACTACTCCTATCCTGACTGCTTCGGCACCTCTGTCGAAGGCAAGGACTGCGGTTCCGCGACCGAGATCCCCAACGTTCTGGGACTCACCTTCCAGACCGACCAGGCTGCCTTCCTGGCTGGATACGCCGCAGCCTCCATGACCCAGACCGGCAAGGTTGGTACCTTTGGCGGCATCAACATCCCGCCCGTGACCATCTTCATGAAGGGTTTCCAGGCTGGTGTTGAATATTACAACCAGCAGAAGGGTACCAAGGTCCAGGTGCTTGGTTGGGACACCGCCAAGAATGACGGCCTGTTCACCGGCAACTTTGACTCCACCGATGATGGCCGCAAGTTCGCCGAGTCCCTGATGCAGGAAGGCGCCGACATCATCATGCCCGTCGCCGGCCCCGTTGGTCTCGGCTCCGCCGCTGTCTGCAAAGAGACCGGCAAGTGCCTGATCGTGGGAGTTGATACCGACTGGTACGTCTCCGCCGCTGAATATCAGAGCGTCGAGCTGACCAGCGTGATGAAGAACATCAATGTGGCTGTGTTCGACACCATCAAGCTCGCCCAGACCGGGCAATTCAAGGGTGGCGTCTACAACAGCACCCTCGAAAATGGTGGTGTGGGCCTCGCCCCGTTCCACGATTTCGAAAGCAAGGTTCCTGCCACGCTGCAGGCTGAGCTTGATCAGATCAAAGCCGACATCATCGCCGGCAAGATCACGATGCCCAAGTAAATCTATCCGTTCGCGAGGGCCGGGGAAATCATTCCCTGGCCCTCTTTCTATCTTAATCGGAAAATTTGCAGCGGCAGCCCAATAAGATACGTTAGAATTGGGAAGTCGCTGCAAGCGTTCTGTTTCTGGCGCATAAATCATTGCAGGAGCATGTTATGACGACTGTTCTGGAATTGCGCGGGATTACCAAGTCATTCCCCGGCGTGCTGGCAAACGATAATGTCAACCTCTCATTGGAGCAAGGAGAGATCCATGCCCTGCTCGGGGAGAACGGCGCGGGCAAGACCACGCTGATGAACATCCTGTACGGCTTGTACAGGCCCGACAAGGGTGAGATCCTAGTGCGCGATCAACTGGCTGAAATCGAAAGTCCCAATGACGCCATCGCGCGCGGGGTGGGTATGGTGCACCAGCACTTCATGCTCATCCCCGTGATGACCGTCACCGAGAATGTGATGCTTGGCGTGGAATCGACAAAGAACGGGCTTTTCCTCGACAAGGCTAGGGTGGCCAAACACATCCGCGAAATTTCAGAGCAATACGGCCTGGAAGTGAACCCGGATGCCTACATCAAAGACCTGCCCGTCGGCATCCAGCAGCGCGTGGAGATCATCAAAGTGCTCTACCGCGCAGCCGACATCCTTATCCTGGATGAACCGACCGCCGTGCTCACCCCGCAAGAAGTGGAGGGACTTTTCAAGATCCTGCAAACCCTGATTGACAAGGGCAAATCCATCATCTTCATTACCCACAAGCTGAAAGAGGTCATGGCCGTTGCGGACCGGATCACGGTTCTACGCCTCGGACGGACAGTGGGTACCGTTTCACCGAAGGAAGTCACCCCCGAAAAATTGGCCAGCATGATGGTCGGGCGTGAAGTGAACCTGGTGGTCAACAAGAAACCAGCCCAGCCCAAAGATGTCGCCCTCGAAGTCAAGGATTTATATGTGCGCGATGAACGCGGCAACATGGTTGTCAATGGCGTCTCGTTCACGGTCCACAAAGGCGAAGTGCTGGGCGTGGCGGGCGTACAAGGCAATGGGCAAACCGAACTGGTTTACGCCCTGACTGGCCTCCGGCCAGCCGAATCCGGGACAATGGTCCTGCTTGGAAAACCCGTCCATCATACAACCCCGCGAACCATCATCGAACGCGGCGTGGCGCATATCCCGGAGGATCGCCAGAAACATGGCTTATTGCTTTCCTTCCCCCTCTACGATAATTTTGTCCTCTGCAATTACTACCTGCCGCCATTTGCAAAGGGCATTTCCCTGCAACATAATGTGATCGTCAACAATGGCGAAAACCTGATTAAACAGTTTGACGTCCGCACGCCCAACGTTTACGTAAACGCGTCCACTCTTTCGGGCGGGAACCAGCAAAAGGTCATTGTCGGACGCGAGTTCTCGCGTCCAATCCAATTGCTGATCGCCTCCCAGCCCACCCGCGGTTTGGATGTTGGTTCGATAGAGTACATCCACAGCCGCATCATCGAAAAACGCGACGAAGGCACAGCGGTCCTGGTAGTCTCGTCAGAGTTGGACGAGATCATGGCTCTTTCCGACCGGATCGCAGTCATGTATCGCGGCCAGATCATTGACATTGTCGAAGCCAGCAAAGCCAGCAAGGAATATCTTGGATTACTGATGGCTGGTCTCAAGCCTGAGGAAGCGGCCAAGTCCGCTCCCAAACCCGCTGAACGTACCGAAGCAGAGCGAGTCTTCTAGGAGCTCCCATGACCGACACCGAAGTGAAAAATAAAGAACAACAGAAAACAAAACCTGCATCCGAGGGGAATCGCAATCCCGCCATGGTGGATAACCTGTTGTTGCCTGTGCTGGCCGTCTTTACCGGCCTGGTGATTGGCGGAATCGTCATTGCCATTACGAACGACGCGGCGGTCGCCGCCTGGGGCAATTTCTTCCACAACCCCCTGGCCGCTTTCAAAGCCTCATGGGACGCGGTCATCGCCGGTTACAGTGCATTGTTCGGCGGTTCGCTTGGCAAGCCGGCAGACATGATCGCCGGGTTCCAGAACTACTTTGCGACCGGCGATACCAAGCCCCTGCTCAAGGCCTTTTACCCCATCACCGAAAGCTTGGTGACAGCCACTCCCTACATTTTTGCCGGGTTGGCTGTGGCGATTGGCTTCCAGTGCGGATTGTTCAACATCGGCGCGGAAGGCCAGTTTTACATAGGCGCTCTTGGCTCCGCTTATGTCGGCTACGCCATCGTGGGACTGCCGTGGTTTATCCACCTGCCGCTCGCCATTTTGGGAGGCGCCGCTGCCGGAGCTGTGTGGGGCGCGATCCCAGGTTTTCTCAAAGCCAAATTTGGCGCTCATGAAGTGGTCAACACCATTATGATGAACTACGTTGCGTTTCGTTTAAGCGACTGGCTTTTGAGCGGCCCGATGAAATCCAGCGGCTACCGCCCGGTGACGCCAACTATCGAAGCTTCTGCGGAATTGCCACGCTTTTTCCCCGAACCCTTGCGCTTCAACTGGGGCTTTCCGCTTGCACTGCTGGTTGCGGTGCTGGTGTATTGGCTCTTGTTCAAAACCACGTTTGGATTTGAGATCCGCGCCCTGGGCAGCAACCCGGATGCCGCCAAATATGCTGGTATGAGCGTATTCCGCAACTTTGTGCTGGTAATGACCCTGAGCGGCGCGCTGGCCGGGCTGGCAGGAGCAGCCCAGGTGCTCGGCACGGACCATTGGGTAGGTCAGGGCTTTTCCGCCGGGTACGGTTTCGACTCCATCGCGCTGGCCCTGTTAGGCAAGAGCAACCCGGTCGGCGTGGTGCTGGCGGCGCTCCTGTTCGGCGTCCTGCGAAGCGGAGCGACCAGCATGCAATCGCTGGCCGGCATCCCCATCCATATCATCTCCATCATTCAGGGTCTGGTGATCATCTTTGTAGCCGCTCCGGCCATCATCCGCGGCCTGTACCGCATCCGCGCCGGGGGCGGCGTCCAAACTGTGCTCACCCGCGGCTGGGGAAAATAGGGGAGGCAGAGAACAACATGACAGCCAATACTCTTTCCCGACCTAACGCGATAATCAACCAGCGCCGAGTGACCACCGGCATTGTTTTGATCCTGATTGGTCTCCTGATGTTCCTGCTCTTTGTACGTGATACACAACCG